>JAPLGK010000135.1 GCA_026390195.1 Caldisericota bacterium | reverse complement strand
GAGGCTAACGATGAGATTCGTATCACGGTGGTGGCGTCCGGGATGCAGCCTCAGAAGGCCGAAGTGGAACAGGAGAAGAAGATTCTCAAGGAATTCAAGGTCGAGGAAGTCGAGCTCCCCGCCATACTGCGCAAGGGGCCGTCTCGCGGCTTCTAGCGCCGAATGTGGGCTCGATAGCCGAGCGTCTCGCCGAAATCCGCGAGCGAGCCTGTTTGTCGTATCGCCGGGCGGCTGGTCAGCCCGGCGAACCGCATATTGTCTGCGTGACGAAGACACAGCCTCTTCCCCGGATCCTGGAAGCCATTGATGCAGGAGCGACCGAAATCGGTGAGAACTACCTCCAGGAAGCCATTCGCAAGGACGTCTTCGCCCTGCGCGAGAGTCACGGGTTGACTGTCCGGTATATCGGTCGACTCCAGTCGAACAAGTACAACGCCATCCTCCGCGTATTCGACGCGGTCGACTCCGCAGACCCGGAACTCCTCGAGCGTCTGCACCGTATCCAGGATCGTGGTGTACAGAGGGCGTGTACGTTCCTGCTGGAGGTGAATGCTGGTGAAGAATCGCAGAAGGGTGGATTGACGATGCCCCAGATTCGTGAGCTTGCCGCCGCTGGTACTCCTTGGCTGCACGAGATCTCCGGACTGATGGCAGTAGTCCCTCTTCAAGCAACAATGCAAATGCGGGCGAGAATATATCAATCTGTCACCGTGCTGTTCCACGAACTCGCCAGCGACTTGGGTTCGTCACGTGTCACGTTGCTGTCCATGGGGACTTCCGACGATTTTGAACTAGCGATCGAACATGGCTCGAACATGATACGTGTTGGCGCGGGCATTTTTGGACCCCGTTCACCTTCTCAGGTGTAGCCAATTGCTCGTGGTCACGATTATACGAATGAGGAAGCGCGATAGTCGACGCGGCTTCATGCTCAACCTGAAGCTCCTGCGCAGGACGAGGACTGCAAGTCATGCCGCTACAATGTATGACAAGGCACAGACACCTTGTGCGCAGGCCTTGGAATGGACCAATGTCATAGAACAGAGGAAGGGAGGTCTCCGGACAACATGTGCCGACGTGAATACGGCTGTCCTGCTCCACGAGGTCTTTCTCTGCCGCGATGGCCTGAATGCTATTGCCAAGAAGAGACGACCTCTAGTCATCAAGAAACGTGGCAGCCACACACACATTTCTGATGGCACGATGACCCTGCCTTCGGAGACTCTTCCTCACGAGCTGACCTGGGGTGGACGGCCCAGTTGCGTTGAAGAGGAGACATCATGCGGATCAACCTACGCGTAATCCCAGGCAGCAGCAGATCGGACGTGGAACCAGGAGACCCCTGGCGCGTCCACGTACATGCCAGGCCTGCAGAGGGCAAGGCAAATGAGGAGCTCCTGCAGATTCTCAGTCATCACTTTGGCGTAGCTCGCTGTGCGGTTCGCATCCTCAGTGGATATGCTTCGAGGAACAAGACCGTGGAAATCGATCTGGAAGGCACTGCAATGGTTAAAGGAACATAATGAACAGGCCAAGTGCTCTTGTCCGCTGGTCGGTTCTTATTGCCCTGATGATCCTAGCAGATCAGAGCACCAAATGGATGGCACGGCGGTTTCTTGTTCAGCATGCCCTCACGGCAGGCCCGGTAGGGCTTGTCCTAACGATAAACAAGGGAGTCGCGTTCGGGCTTTTTGGAGGGCGGCAGTGGGTCGTGCCAGTGAATGCAGTGCTCGGCATTGGCGTCTGCGTCGCGGCCATCGCAGCATTGCACCGGGGAGACCGAGGACTGGCTCATGGTTTCTTTCTCGTCTTTGCCGGGTTTGCCGGCAATTTTATCGACCGTGTCGTGGCCGGGCAGGTAACCGATTTTTTGTGGGTGCGTGGCTGGTCCGTGTTCAACGTGGCCGACTGTTTCGTAACCGCCGGTGCAATACTATGTGGCCTTGCACTACTCTTTCCCGACCAGTGGGGCTTTCATGCATGAGTTGAGGCTGGGGCCGGTCGTTGTGCCGGTTCTGTATATCGATGACGATATCATGGCGGTGAACAAGCCGGCCGGACTGCCTGTTTTCACGGCGCCGGGAAAGCTGGCCGGGACGCTGACCGAAGTGGCCTTGGCAAGTGGAGTCACACTATATGATGGAGAGGGTGTCGAGTTGCCTGGGGTCGTACATCGGCTCGACAAGGACACGAGTGGCGTGATGGTCCTGGCCCGTTCTCAAGCCGGGTGGAGCTGCTTCAAGCGACAGCTGGGCAACCATGACGCGCAGAAACAGTATCTTGCGTTGGTTTGGGGGACATTTGCGGAGAAGAGTGGCCGAAGCGACGTGCCCATTGGAGCAGTTCATTCCCGAGGGCTACTTCTTCGACAGGCAGACAGTTCGGGTCGACCTTCCACGACTGACTTCGAGGTCATCCAGCATTTTGGCAGCCAGGCATCTCTCCTTCGGATACGAATCGAAACGGGGAGGACGCATCAGATACGCGTTCACTGCTCCTACATTGGACATCCGGTACTCGGAGACTATACTTATGGATACAGGGCGCAGCGCAACGTTGTCATAGAGCGGCAGATGCTTCATGCATCTGCGCTCTCATTTGTTGCGCCGGGTTCAGGAGTCCAGGTGCGGGTCATTGCGCCACTTCCTCAGGACTTCATCTCTGTGCTTGGAGTGCTTGCGCGTCACACATGGACAACAAACCCGGAGTAATCGTCGCCAATAAGCGGATCCAGCACAACTTCAAGACGTTTGAGCGCCTGGAGGCTGGCATAGAACTGCGAGGTTGGGAAGTGAAGGCCGTGCGTTCGCGGACATTCGCTTTTGGAGACTCATACTGTCGGTTCTACGGTCGCGAGCTCTACCTCGTGCAGATGTCCATTGGGCCTTACGCTTTTGCACACACAACCGACGAGGAGCTCAAACGTCGCAGAAGGCTCCTTGTCCATGAGCGCGAGCTCATCAGGATTGCATCTCTCGTTAGTCAGCAAGGCCTGACGGTCGTGCCCGCCTCGCTTTCTTTTTCGGAGGGTGGGTTCATCAAGGTCGATCTGGCTGTCGGCAAATTCCTGGCAACCAAGGGGTCTCGTGAGACTTCTGAGAGACGACGATTGGAGCGTGAGATAAGGGGGTACGTGCGTTGAGCAAGAAGATGATTGCTGTGGTCCTCATTCCAGTTCTTTTCCTCGGTTCCATTGTCGGGATGGTGCGGGGTGACACGGCAGCGACCGTGACGATCCCGGACGAGGCTAACATCCGGTCGGGAGCCGGTACGACGTTCAGCGTGATTCGGGTCGCAGACAAGGGAGAAGAATACGAGGCTGTCGGCTCTTCCAAAGACACGTCGGGACGGACGTGGTACAAGATACGGGTGGGTGCCTCGTTCGGGTTCGTGGCAGGCTGGCTTGTGACCTATGCTCCGGCCACCACGTCACCGGCCAGTCCAACCGTCTCGAAACTGGTGCCTGCAACAGCGGAACCGACCGCATCTGCCCAATCCTCTTCCACTCGCTACGTTGTCGTCGTGGAAGAAAGCACGTCACTGCGAAGTGGTGCGGGGACAGCGTTCGCGCGCCTGACGACGATGAAGTCAGGTACATCCTTGCGCATTCTGTCAGAGTCCAAAGACGCGGGCGGCAAGGTCTGGTACAAGGTGGACTGTTCGTCACTTAAGCTCAAACAGACCAGCGGCTACGTCGCGTCGTGGGTCGTGAAAGTTCAGACAGTTCAGGCTCCTCCGTCCACTCCAGCGACGTTCACAGCATCGTCCCTTCTGGCCCTCTGGAAGCCGAAGCTTCCGGTCTCGACGAAGACGGTGGACGCATCGAACCTTCGCAGTGGGCCTTCAGTCGTGTACGACCGGCTTGGCGTCCTGCCCTCCGGGACGAGCCTCTTGATCACCGGCTACTCTATGAACGAGCAGAAGGAGACCTGGTGCCGCGTGACTGCCGGCGAGAAAACGGGGTGGGTTTACGCGCCGCTGCTTAGCTCCTGGGAGAAAGTGTCAAGCAATCTTGTCGCTGCAACGGTGGGCAAGAGCCTTACTTCCGTGGGTCCATCAGCACGACTGGTGACATCGCCCTTCGTTGCAGGGACTAACGGGTCGCTTGCTGCAAAGGGCAAGGTCATTGTCGGCATCGCCACAGACGGAAGGCAGGTGTTCCTCGAACTGTCCTCCGACGCTTCGTCCGAAAACTGGATAGCGATGTCTGACGGCACCGTGGTCGGTGGGACTGGTCCTGGAGGTGCCGTCTGCAGTCTGACCGGCATCGAGCGGGTATCGTCGAACGGCTGGACTAGCGTCACGATGCACATCGACGGGGATAAGAGTGGGCTGTCGATTGTCCCGGGACACAATCCTGAGCGCGTCGAGGTCTCACTGCCAAGGCTGGTGCAGTCTGCACAGGCCGGCATTGCGGGTGTTCCGACGAAACAGGTGTCATCGGTGAAGGTAGGGGCGAGCTCGGCCGGTTTCGTCTCCAGCATTGTCATTTATCTTGTCGGGTCCGACACTGGCTTGAAGCAATCGACCAACACGTCGACGGTGCAACTGGTAGTGAGTGCGCCCAGATCGACCGCGCCGTCGAAGGCGGTGTTTCTGCGCGGCGAACTTCTGTCCAGCAGCGAAGAGACGTTTTTCGCAGAAGGGGCCACGTTCGTGCCGCTCGTCGACGTGGCCAATGTCTATGGTATGTTGCTGTCCTGGGACGCGGCCAACCAGCAGACGAGCCTGACACTTGGGGATCGGCAGTACGTCCTGAAGGACGGGCTGCGCACTCTGAAGATTGCACAGGACAGCAACCACTGGAGCGAAGAGATGGCTGTCGCGCCGAGGATCCTGAGTGGCCTGCTCTACGTTCCAGTGGCGACAGTGGCACACGTGTTTGGACTTGAGGCGGCTGGAGACGCTATGAGGGTGTATCTTGACCCGATCATCTCGTCAATTACCCTTACAGGTGCCTCTGCGAGTACGTCGGGAAGCATCACGATCACATCTGCCTGTGACCTGAAAGTGACGAAGACGGCAGACGGTGACTACTGCGTCTTCCAGCTGGAGGGG
>JAPLGK010000021.1 GCA_026390195.1 Caldisericota bacterium | reverse complement strand
GTTGCTGCCAGAGAAGGAACGAATGGCATGAATGCATTCCAGACGGCGGTCACGGCTCTGGAAGCCCACTCCGCTGTCCGCTGCAGCAGCGCACCCAGAATCCCCTGGACGTCAGGCAAGCAGGGCCTCGATCTCCGCCTTCCTGCTCATGGCGGCATCATACCCTCGTACCACATACTCGTGGACGTCCGAAGGCTCACAGCCCTTGAGATCAGGTTGGATGACCAGATCAGCCCTCTCGAGCTCCGGCTGTGCGATGTTCTTGAGCATCAGGTTGAGCGAACGCTCGAGCAGTTTGGGGATGTTCAGGCTAGGCTTGTACTCTTGTTCCTGAAGCGGGTCATAGAGTGACACCGCGATGACGTTCGTGGCGCCCCGCTTCCGCAGCTCGGTCACGGGAACCGGCAGCGACATGCCGCCATCCAGCAGATACTGGTCGCCGAACTTGGCAACCGGAAACACGCCTGGGAAGCAGAAACTCCCGGACAACGGACCCCAGATTTCCCCACTGTCGAAAACAAGGGCTCTGCCGGTCTGCACGTCGGTTGCGGCGATGCAGACGGGCTTCTGGAGAGCCTCGAAAACCGTCACGGGGAGTTCCTTGCGGAGAGCGGCCCGCAGACGCCGCGGGGTCGTCAGACCACCCACGGAAACGACAGACGCGAGCAGCATGGCAACTTGTGGGCTGTACTTGACGCTGAGGGTTTCCAGGGCTGCCGAGTCGAGACCTGCCGCATTGAACACGGCTACCAGCGCGCCCATCGAAGCGCCCGAAAACAGGTCGATTTCGACGTGCAGGTCTTCCAGCGCCCGCAGCACGCCTATGTGCGCATACCCAAGGACCCCTCCCGAACTGAGAGCTAGGCCAAGTTTCTGCTTCCTGCAAGTTCTCATCGTCACTCCTCCTGTTCCGGGGCCAGGAATGATTCCCTTCTTAAGAGTATATTCCGGATACGGCAGCTGGACAACAGCGCTCCTCACCACACCTCACGGCTTGACACGACTCCCTCCATCCTATACTTGGAGTGACATCAGGAGGCACACATGGCCATGTTTGACGTCATGGGACCGATCATGATCGAACCCTCCAGTTCGCACACGGCAGGTGCTGTCAAGAGCAGCTATCTGGCAGCGCGTCTATGGCAAGCCCGTCAGAAGAGTTCGCATTTGACTCCGCAATTCGTTTGCAGAGACCGGGCAGGGAGGTTTGATGTGAGACAGATGGTGCTTATCCTCGAGGCACAGCGTGAGTTCTTCAAGCCAGTCCTGGGGGCTTCGGGTTCGTGAAGACACAGACGGCGCTGTGCCAGGAACAGCAAGTCACCCGCTCTGCCCGCGAGCGCTCGGACGTTGCCCGTGGGTATCCTATCGCCGTGGCCAGCGCCATCATCCTTTCGACCACCGCCATCTTCATCCGCTACCTCACACAGACCTACAACATGCCGGCGCTCGTTCTGGCGTTCTGGCGAGACTTGTTCGTGGCGCTCACGATGCTGATTGTACTCGCCATCCTGTGTCCGCGCCTGCTGCGCATGGAGCGACGCCACCTAGGTTATCTTGTTGCCTACGGCCTCATGCTGACGATGTTCAACTCCTTCTGGATGCTCTCTGTCTCGCTCAACGGAGCAGCCGTGTCGACCGTTCTGGTCTACTCCTCGGCGGCATTCACCGCTCTTCTAGGCAAGTGGCTCCTGAAGGAACGCCTCGGATGGGTCAAGGTTGTGACAATC
The DNA here is from genome assembly GCA_026390195.1 of Caldisericota bacterium. Lineage (GTDB taxonomy): Bacteria > Caldisericota > Caldisericia > Cryosericales > Cryosericaceae > Cryosericum. Next base: position 4,695 of record JAPLGK010000021.1, on the reverse strand, counting down.
GCAGGCTGCGTGGGAGGCTGCGTTCTGGTTTCCGGTGCTCTCGAGCCGGGCGCCTGGCAGGCAAACCTGACAGGCATCCTGACAGGAACGCTGTCGGGCCTCTGGTACGCTGGTTACAGTCTGATGGGCCGTTCGGCCTCTCAGCAAGGTCTCAACCCCTGGACAACCCTGCTGTACACGTTCGCCTTCGCCGCGTGCTTCCTGCTCCTGCTTAATCTGTCCCTCGGGAGGTTCCTCCCCGGCGCGGCCGTTCGCCCCGCGAACCTGCTGTGGCTTGGAAAAGCCACGTGGGGCTGGTTCGTGCTCTTCCTACTGGCGGCAGGTCCCACCGTCGCGGGTTTTGGACTGTACAATGTCAGCCTCGGCTACTTGCCGTCAAGTGTCGCCAACCTCATCCTCACCCTCGAGCCGGCATTCACGGCGGCAATCGCTTACCTCGTGCTGGGTGAACACCTGAATGGCATCCAGATCGCCGGTAGTCTCCTCATCCTGGGTGGCGTAGTCTTCCTGAGAGTCTACGAGAGCCGGCACAGCATGCGCGTACTGAGCACGCCACAAACCAGTAGCACACTGGCAAGCACAGAGGAGGAATGACTTGAGAACGCCCAACAACCTTCTTGGAACCATCGCTGGCGGCCGTCTGTCCGGTTCCAGCGCACAATGGAGCTTCCATGAACCCTGAACCGCGGCAATCGTCGGTCCTCCGCTTGCTCGCCTGTTCTCTGGGGCGCCGCGACGAGGTGCCCAACCAGGAGCTGGCGCGAGACCTGGTGCAGACGCACGACAAGGCAGCTGCGCAGGAGCTCGCAGACAACCTGTGGAGCAGAGATCAGAACGTGCGGAGTGACTGTCTGAAAGTCCTGTACGAGATCGGTTATGCCGCGCCTGACCTGCTTGCCGACCACGTAGCGTCCTTCCTGAGACTCCTGGGCGACAAGAACAACCGCATGGTATGGGGAGCCATGATCGCACTGGCCGAGGTGGCCGACCTCCGTACCGACGAGATATGGCTGCGCGTGGACGACGTACTGCGCGCAGTGCAGCATGGGTCCCTGATTACTGTCGTGTGGGGTACCAGAGTGCTTGCGAGGGTCGCTGCAAGCTCATCCGAACGGCGCACGGCTCTGTTTCCCGCATTGCTCCGGACACTGGAAACCTGCCTGCCCCGCGACGTCCCGACGCAGGCGGAAAGCATCCTGTGCGCCGTGGATGACAGCGTGAGTGAGCAGTATCTCGCGGCGATCGACAGACGTGCCGCCGAGTTGAGTTCGTCGCAGCGCGCTCGACTGAAACGTGTCCTGCAAAGAACCCGGCCAGACGGCGGAATGGACAGAGATGATGAATCTTAGAGTACATCGCTGCCATGATGAAGAGGAGTACTGGCGCGCGCTTTCCTGCGCCGCGTCTTCCCTGCAAGCAGTCAGAGGGAGGACAGCTGGCACGTCGCGCGGCTCGACTACTGGCGGTGCCATCTCATCGCCAACTGTTGCGTTTCGGACGCGGCTGAACGCGTAACCTTCGTCTGGGAGACGGCGCACGGAGACATCGCCGCAGTCCTCAACCCGGAGAGCCTTGGCGAGGCGTTCCTGCAGGTGGATCCTGCACTCCGGACGCCCGAACTGGAAGGACAGATCCTCGATACCGCGGGGCAGCATCTCACAAAGACGAGCACGGGCGGCGGCAGGAGAGTGCCGGTATGGAGCGCCATCGACGACACCCTCCGGCACTCCCTGCTCAGCGCCAGAGGATATCGACGCGTGGAAGGCGACGAGGTGCAGGAGCACCTGCGCCACGGCCTCCGACGAGCGGTCCTCACGGAAGGACTTGCCCGTCTGTGGAGCCTGGGTGCGACGACAGCACTAGTTACGGGGCTCTCTCCCGGGGCAAACGCCCCTCTACGACGCGGCGGTCGGCCCTGACTACATGGTGTCGGAACCCTGGCTGAAGGAGCTCCCATCTGTGCAGGTCTGAACGTCCAACGGCCGGGGAACGGCCACCTGCGCCTTGCCCACCATCCTTGCGCTCCGCTCTCGGTGTACTATGATGAGGTGTAGCACGATTCGAAAGGAGCAGCACACATGAATCAGCCTCAGGTTCGAAAAGGCGGGATCCTGGTCGCACTCGCGTCGGCCGTCATCTACAGCGGCGTCTCGGTCCTCGCCAAGTTCGCGTACCGGTACAACCTGAGCCCTCTGCAGCTGCTCAAGGAGCGCTACCTCCTCGCCAGCATCATCCTGGTCGTGATCATCGGACTCCTCAACTGGCGCCTGTTGTTCCCGCGCACCTGGCATGAGGCAGGCGTCCTCCTAGGCTTCTCGGCCGTGTTCGTCACCGGGCCGACGCTGCTGTACTTCACCGCCCTCCGGCTGCTGCCAGTGTCGACCGCCATGTTCCTGTTCCACTGCTACCCCGCCTTCGCCGGCCTGTTCGCCTGGATTCTCCTGCATGAACGCGTGACGCGCGCCTACCTGGCATCGGTGGGGGTCATCGCCGTCGGCCTGCTGCTCCTGCTGGGCGCCAGTTTCCGCAGCGTCTCCGGGGTCGGCGTCCTGACCATGCTGGCCTGCACGGTGGCCTATGCGCTGTACGCCGTGCTCTCCCAGCGCGTCATTCGTGGAGTCGACCCGCGCACGCTTGGTCTGTACAACCAGGTGGCGCCCGCCGTGGTTCTGAGCCTCCTCACCATAGGCCAGCCCGCCTTCTACCCGGTCGTTTTCAGCTCCCGCACGGCTACGCTTGCCTTTGCCGGCATCGGTCTCTCGGCCGCAGGAGGCATGTTCCTTTTCGTACAGGGCATCGCCATGATCGGCGCTCAACGGGCCGTCATCATCGACTCCCTGGAACCTGTCCTTTCTGCCCTGTATGCACTGGTGCTCCTCGGCGAGCGCATGAAGCTTGTTGCCCTTGCGGGAGGCCTCCTCATCGTAGCCGGCGTCGTCATTGGCAACCTCCCGACAACAAAACGCAACGTACGGTCGACATTGCCTTCAACCAACAGTCAATGAGGAAGGAACCAAGGCGATTGTCAGCCTGAGATAACTGCCGTACTGGGATATTTGCCGTTTTGCATCTCGTGGTATACTTTCCGCAGTCAGAAGGCTCTGAGAGGAGATTTCAGGGGAGGAAGAATGGCGACAGGGCACAGCGAGAAGTTCAGGCGCACAATGGCGGCTTCCGTCCGCAGGCGGACCCAGACGTCCGGGGTATTGCGCGGTGATAAGGCGCTCATCTACGAGGGCGAACTGGAGATCATGGCCCGTTTCGTCGCAGACTATCCAAGTATCGAGACCGGTGGAGACTTCTTTGGTTTCTGGACCCACACGGGTTCTCCGATGATCGAGTACGTGCTGGGACCCGGCGAAGCCGCCGAACACGACGACACGGCCTTCTACCAGGAGTCTCCATTCCTCAAGTCCGCCGGCGGAATCCTCCGCGACCTGCACGGCCTGCAGCATGTCGGCACCTGGCACTCCCACCACAGGCTCGGTCTCACTGTACCGTCCACAGGCGACTCGAGCACGATGCAGCGAGCACTCGACAAGAACGGGTTCAATGCCTGGTTGCTCACCATATGCAATTTCGCCGCCAAGTCCGCCAGAGTCGAGATGCGCGGATATCTGTACCGTGCACACGGAGATGGAGAGCGCCAGCAAGTGACGTGGCTCATCCTGCCTGGTTCCAGTCCCGTGCGCCCGGCCATGGAAGCCATCAAGGGATTTCCACGCAGCGAACCGCGCACTCCCGCCTCAACCTATGAAGCCATCCCCAGCACAACATTTGCCGTCGTAGCAGCCGCGCCACAGACAGACAGCCCGACCTTCCCCAACTCCTCGTTCATGGCGACGCCCGAAGGGCGTGGCGAACTGCACCGCCTGTTCCAGGAGTTATCGGCGCTCGAACGAGAAGTCGAAATCTTGCAGCGAGAGGATGGACGGGTGTCGTTGTCCTTCCAGCGCGACGGTTACGCGTTCGAGATCGTCTTTCCACACTCCTACCCTGTCGTCAAGCCCGTCATCGAATGCCGGCCCGTCGACATTCCGGCAGGACAGGAGGAGTCCTGGAAAACCCCGCGCACCCTCTTTGTAGCCATGGACCGCGGCGACGATGTCGTTACGCACATCGAGGAACTGGTCACAACGTTCCTTGTCAACCGGGAACACACGGGGTCTGACGCCCCCCGCGACAGAGAGGGTTGAGTCCCATGGGCTGGTCTTCGCAGCAGTCAGCTAGACTGCGTCTCGAAATGGGTATCCTGGTGCGCTACTTCCCGACCTTCTTCCTGAAGGACAGCATCATCCCCGGTCGTGCCGTCATCGAGGGGACCTTGCGCTCCAATGCGGGCAACGAGTACCTCGTTCGTCTCCGCGTGCCCGCCGACTTGCCAAACTCCGTCCCTATCGTCGAGATTATCAGCCCCGTCCTCCGAGACCGCTTTGGGCATTCCCTGGTCGACCTGGGTACATCGTATCCAATGCACCTGCTGAAACCGGAGAACGGTGTCGTACGCATCTGTCACTACAGTGCCTCTCACTGGCACCCCAATATCACATTCTTCAAAGTCCTGCTGAAAATCCGGGCCTGGATCGAAGCCTATGAAGGCCATCTGGACAGCGGCTATGCCATAGACCACTACCTGCCGCACATGGAAGCCTGACCACGAGGAGGAACACGATGGAAGAGAAAGACTCGAAGAGC
>JAPLGK010000219.1 GCA_026390195.1 Caldisericota bacterium | reverse complement strand
ACGCTCCCCCATACAGCACGGTCTTCATCGTCTGGTGGTAGTCTCTTCCCCCAGAGTGAATGCGCGGCCGCCGATCATGACGTTCTGTCCGTCATGGGCTCCCTTCTTGCGGAGAGCCTTCTCGACGCCGATCTTGCGCATTCTCTGGTCCAGCAGTGTGACCTGGAACGGCTTCTCGAAGTCGGTCGTGTGGACAATCCGGTCGAGATAGCGTCCTGACGCGGAGAGCATGCCGTCGGGAAGCCGGGAGATCTCGAATGTCTCATCGGACGGCTTCAGCTTGTAGACCCGCGTCACCTGTTCACGGGGAGGCACAGGCGCAGACTGCACGAGGACCAGTCCATGTTCGATAACGGCATCAATGCCACGATTCTCCAGCGCGGAAATCATCAGAGGATCAATACCTTGATGGATGAAGCGGGTACGAATCCCTGTCCGCTTCTGCGCGGAAATCACGTCGATCTTGTTGACGACGATCAATCGGGGCTTGCCTGCAAGCTGCTCACTGTATTGTTCCAGTTCGCGGTGGAGCAGGTGATACGCCTGAACCGGGTCGGGATCGGACGAACTGCCGTCAATCAGAAACAGCAGAACCCGGCTGCGTTCGATGTGGGCCAGGAACTTGTTGCCAAGCCCCCGACCGTCGGCGGCTCCTTCCACAAGCCCCGGGATATCCGCAAATGTGACGCGCTCACCGTCTGGTGAGAATGCCACGCCCAGGTTCGGGGACAACGTCGTGAAGGGATAGTCGGCGATCTTCGGATGTGCTGCAGAAAGCTTGCTCAGCAATGTGCTCTTGCCCGCGTTCGGAAAGCCGATGATGCCGACGTCGGCAAGGATCTTCAGGCGCAGCCTGATCCGACGTTCCTGCGCAGGAATGCCCTCTTCGAAATACCTCGGGGCACGGTCGACGGACGTGGCAAAAGCTGCATTACCCCTGCCACCGCTTCCGCCACTGGCTACGGTAACGCTCTCGCCGTCGCCCACCAGATCCGCCAGGACTTCCTCTGTGGCAATGTCCGTGAGGACGGTGCCCAGCGGAACAAGGATGGTAACGTCCTGTCCATCACTCCCGTGCTTGTTGCGCCCTGCGCCCGGCTCTCCAGCCTGGGCCCTGAAACTTCGCTTCTTGGCAAAGAACTGAAGGCTCGAGTATCGGCTGGTAGCAACAAAGATGACGTCTCCGCCTCTGCCGCCGTCACCGCCGTCCGGCCCACCTTTCTCCACATACTTTTCACGGCGGAAGCTCATTGCTCCGTTTCCGCCGTGTCCCGAGGTGACTCGGACGATGATCTCATCGAGAATGCGGTCAGCTGAGTCTCTAATGGAAATGCTCCGTATCTGTGCTAGTTCGCCTGCTCAGGAATAGGAAGCACGTGAACGCGCTTCACCGTCTTGAGCGACTCGAACTTCACTGTTCCGTCGACGACGGCGAACAGGGTATAGTCTCGGCCCATCATGACGCCCTTGCCGGCTTTGAAGTGCTCGCCGCGCTGACGCACGATGATGTTGCCTGGCCGAACGACTTGGCCATCATAGAGCTTGACGCCGAGGTACTGTGGGTTGCTGTCCCGCCCGTTACGTGACTTACCGCCTGCTTTCTTGTGTGCCATTGTTCACCACCCCTCTTACCCGATCTCCGTGATCTTCACGTAGGTCGATGTCTGTCTGTGCCCTATGAGCTTCTTGTGCGTCGTCTTGTTCTTGTAGGTGAAGACACGGACCTTGCGGTCGCGCGCGGTACGAACGATCGTACCGCTCACCTTCGCGTCCAGAACGTAGGGCTTGCCGATTTGAGTGCCGGCGTCAGTGGTGACGACGAGGACTTTGTCGAACACGATCGGCGTGCCGGGTTCGCTGGCGATTTTTTCCATCTTGAC
>JAPLGK010000217.1 GCA_026390195.1 Caldisericota bacterium | reverse complement strand
GGTGCGGAGGGGGCAAACGTTCAACCCCACTCGGGAACGCAGGCCAACCTTGAGGTCTACTTCTCCATTCTGCAGCCGGGAGACACGATCCTGAGCATGTCTCTTGCCGATGGCGGGCATCTGAGCCACGGAAGCCCCGAGTCGCTCGTGGGCAAACTGTTTCACATCGTCTCCTATGGCGTTCGAAAAGACACCGAGACAATCGACTATGACCAGGTAGCCGAACTGGCCCGAGCAGAGCGCCCCAAGCTGATCATCGCGGGTGCCAGTGCGTACCCGCGCATCATCGACTTCCCCCGTTTCCGTGAGATCGCCGATTCGGTCGGTGCATTCCTCATGGTGGACATGGCCCACATAGCTGGGCTGGTCGCCGCAGGAGTCCATCCCTCACCAGTGCCGTATGCAGATTTTGTCACGACGACCACGCATAAAACACTTCGCGGTCCTCGAGGAGGCATCATCCTCTACAAGGAGAAGTATGCCAAGCAGCTCAACAGTGCTGTGTTCCCTGGCAGTCAGGGAGGTCCTCTTGAGCATGTCATCGCGGCGAAGGCGGTCGCTCTGAGAGAAGCCGCGTCCCCCGAGTTCGCCGCGTATCAGAAGCAGGTCCTCGCTAACGCAAGAGCTTTGGCGCAGGCTCTGACGGAGCGTGGTTATCGCATCGTTTCCGGCGGCACCGACACTCACCTTATGCTTGTCGATCTGACCTCCAAGGGAGTTACAGGCAAAGAAGTCCAGACGCTTGTCGAGACCGTAGGCATCACTGTCAACAAGAATGCTATCCCCTTCGATCCGTTGCCGCCAAACAAGGCAAGTGGAATACGGCTTGGGACTCCAGCTACGACCAGTCGCGGCATGCGTGAGCCAGAGATGGTTGAGATCGCTGCCCTGATCGACGAGACGATTATTGCACGCGACGACGAGGAGAAGTTGGCTCAGATTCGAGCTCGCGTGACGGCGCTGACGGACCGTTTTCCAATATACGCAGGCAAGATGTACTAGGAGAACTAATGGACTATTGTAACCTTCTGGTGCTGGATCATCCGCTGATACGACACAAACTGACCCTTCTTCGCAACAGGAACACGACGCACAAGGACTTTCGCCAGCTAGCGGAGGAACTTGCTGGGCTCATGACGTACGAGGTATGCAGGAATATGCGGACCAAGGCGTGCCCCATAGAGACCCCCCTGGAGTCCTACGATGGGCAGGAACTGGAGAACGAAGTCACCATCGTGCCCGTACTTCGAGCCGGGCTCGTCATGGCTCAGGGGATGCTCGACATGATTCCTCACGCCAAGGTGGGGCACATCGGTCTGTACAGAGACGAGAACACTCTGGAACCGGTTCAGTACTACTGCAAGCTTCCCGAGAGCACTCCTGAGTCAGACGTATTTGTCGTGGACCCGATGCTTGCAACTGGAGGCAGTGCCTCCAAGGCTATTTCGCTGGTCAAGGAGCGGCATCCTCGCAGCATCTGCTTCTGTTGTCTCATTGCGGCGCCGGAGGGCATTGAGGTACTGCAGCGCGAGCATCCCGACGTAAAGATCGTCACTCTGGAAATTGACCGTCGTTTGAATGAGAATGGATATATTCTTCCCGGTCTTGGGGATGCCGGGGACAGGATATACGGGACAAAGTAGTCCATGCATCTTGTGATTACGCAGGCACAGCTCTGGTCGTTTCTCGTGGCTCTGGCGCTGAGTCTTGTGCTGACACCGGTCTTCATGAAACTTGGGCTCCGCCTTGGCATCACCGACAAGCCGGCTGCAAGTGCTGAGGCGAACATCGACGGGCAACGGCGTAGAGTGAATCGGAGGGTGACTCCCCGCACCGGTGGCATCGCCATCGTGATCGCGTTCATCGTGTCTGTGTTCTTCTTCGATTCGCTCACAGTGCAGTTGAAGGGCATCCTTGTCGGTGGAGGTATCGTGTTTATTGGCATGCTCCTGGACGATATGTTCGACATCCCCGCGTTGCTGAAGCTGCTGATACAATCAGTGGCAGCAATCGTCGTCATTGCGTTTGGGGTCCGTGTGACCGCCTTCACCAACTTCCTGCATGGAGGATTCTTCCAGCTCGGCATGGGCGGCATCATCCTTACCTATTTCTGGATCGTGGGAATCACGAATGCGCTGAACCTCATCGATGGACTGGACGGTCTTGCGGGCGGCGTCGCCGCGCTGATTCTCCTCGCAATGTTCTTCTTCGCGGCGCTCAAGGGCATGGCAACCATGGGGGCCATCCTTGTGGCGCTGCTTGGTGCTGTGCTGGGATTCCTTGTCTTCAACTACAATCCGGCGAAGGTGTTTCTTGGAGACGCCGGGTCTGAGTTCCTTGGGTTCATGATCGCGAGCCTTTCCGTCTATGGCGCCCTTAAACTGCCGACAACTGTTATGCTCATCGTGTCGGTGTTCGCTCTTGGCATTCCCATCGCGGAAACAGTCTCGAGCATTTTCCGCCGGGCGGCCAGGCACAAGTCTCCCATGGAGGGAGACAATGGGCATTTCCACTATCTGCTGCTGTTCCGGGGATGGAGCCAGCGGCGCATCACGACGCTGTACTACCTGGTGACGTTCGTGCTATGCTCGATCGGGCTGGCCATCGCCCTTCTGGGAGTCCACTGACATGCGTCGCAAGGTTCTGTCCATCTTTGGCACGCGTCCTGAGGCGATCAAGATGGCGCCCATCGTCAAGGCGCTGGAGGCCGATCCCAGGTTCGACAGTCATGTGCTCCTGACCGGCCAGCACATGCAGATGCTGGACGACGTCGTGCAAATGTTCGAGATATTGGTGTGGCGGGATCTTAACGTCATGAAGCAGCGCCAAACGCTTCCGTACCTGACGGCGGCGCTTGCAACGCAGATTTCCGATGCACTGGCTGAGTTGCAGCCGGACATGGTTCTGGTCCACGGAGACACCACCACCACGTTCATGGGAGCTCTCGCGGCGACCTACGCAAGAATTCCGGTGGGTCATGTCGAGGCGGGACTCAGGTCTCATCAGAAGTTCAGCCCTTTCCCCGAGGAAGTGAACCGCATGCTTACGGATCAGGTTTCCGACCTCTGCTTCGCGCCGACTGAGGAGGCCAGACGGAATCTCCTGCATGCAGGAATCGACACCAGCAGGATCGATGTCGTCGGAAACTCGATCGTGGACGCCGTGCACATGGCCTTGCCTCACCTTCGTGCCCCGGACATCATGTCGAAGGTTCGGCCGGGCAGTCCCATGGTCATCATGACGGCACACCGTCGCGAAAACTGGGATACCGGCATTGCGATCTTCTCGGACGCGCTCGTGAAGCTCTCCAGTTCGCATCCGGAATTGACGTTTGTCTTTCCGGTGCATCTCAACCCGGTTGTGCGGGAAACGGTGTTCGGGATTGCGTCGGACCTGCCGAACGTCGTGCTCACCGACCCTCTTCCCTACTTCGATTTCCTGTATATGCTTGAACAGTGTGCTGTCGTCCTCAGCGACTCGGGTGGGATTCAGGAAGAGTCCGTTACGCTTCACAAGCCGATGCTCCTGCTTCGTGAGGTCACCGAGCGTCCCGAGGCTGTGACAAGCGGCTGGGTCAAGCTGGTCGGCCAGGACGAGGACCTTATCGTCTCGTCGTTTGAGCAGCTCGTGGCAAGTGGTTTTGCGATTCTGGGCACGGATGGAGTCAACCCGTATGGCGATGGGACAACTGCAGCGCAGATACTCGCTCGCATCGACGATTATCTCAATGCAACTCACTGAGGAGGGTAACGTATGACCACGGAACAGAACTTTCTCATCGAGGGAGGGAACTCGCTCCACGGTTCGGTCCGCTGCAGTGGCGCCAAGAACTCGATCCTGCCGCTGGTGGCTGCTGCGATTGCTGTCCGCGACGTTGTCAGCTTCCAGAATGTTCCGGACATCAGCGACCTCCAGTCTCTCCTCACTCTTATCCAGGCGATGGGCGTCAAACTGGTTTCCTTCCTTGAGGGAGAACTGGTGCTCGATACCCGTGGTCCCATTGAGACGCGCGTCGAGAACACCAATGGCTACAACTTGCGCGGGACGCAGACATTGGTAGGAGCACTTCTTGGGCGCGAGCACAGGGCAATGCTCCCATCGCTGGGCGGCTGCAGTATCGGCGCTCGACCCATCGACCTTCACATCAAGGGGCTGCGAGCCATGGGCACGCAGTTCGAGTGGAAAGACGGCTATCTTATCGGTCAGGCTGCAGCTCTCAAGGCCTGCGATGTCTACCTTGACTTTCCTAGCGTGGGCGCGACTGAGAATCTCCTGTTGGCAGCTGCTCTTGCCGAAGGCACGACACGTGTCTTCAACGCTGCCCAGGAGCCGGAGGTGTATGATCTCATCTCCTTCCTTAACAAGGCGGGCGCCCGGATCGTGCCCGTTTTCCCGTTCGGATTCCGTGTCGAGGGCGTCGCTCAGCTGCACGGTGCGTCGCACCGCATCATCGGCGACCGCATCGAAGCTTCGACACTGATGGTGGCCACGGCTATTACGCTGGGCGAGGCTACCATCACGGGCATCGACGCCCGCCATATCTGGTCGATCGTTGCCAAGCTGCGGGAGACAGGGGCGGTGGTCGAGGTCGAGGGGGATGATGCCGTTGTTGTCAAGGGTGTTCCAGAGTATCGAGCAACGGATATCCGTACCCTGACGTTCCCGGGGTATCCGACGGATGCCCAGCCTCAGATGACCGCGTATCTGACATTGGCGCGTGGCAATTCGGTCGTTGTGGAGAGTATCTTCGAGAACCGGTTCGGTGCGATCCTCGAACTCGAGCGCATGGGCGCCCGCATCAAGGTATCGGAAGAGACGGCCATTATCGAGGGTGTGGAGTCGCTCAACTCGGCGACAGTCCAGGCAAAGGATCTGCGGGGCGGTGCCGCTCTGGTGCTCGCCGTCCTTGCAGCGCATGGCACAACCACAGTAAAATCCATCCATCATGTCGACCGGGGATACGAATCGCTAGACGGTAAGCTGTTTCAACTGGGCGCACACGTGACTCGTGTCACCCAACCGGAGGCATAGACAATGATAGAACGGGAGCAGGTTCTTGACGCCCTGCGGGCCGTCTATGACCCCGAGATTCCAATTAACGTCGTTGATCTCGGGCTGATTTACGGGGTGGAGAGTGTTCGATCCTCCGTGGGAGCCCTCCATGATCAAAGAAGATGCTCTCAAGAGTGCCGGTATGGTCACGGACACTCCGGCCAACCCGGCCGGAGGCGACTGCTCCACTGAAAAATGAAGGAGATCAAGCCGCGACAGCCTGGAGGCACGCTGGCGGCGAATCTCGACCAGCTGATCGAGAGCTTTCTGCTGGCACAGGATGTCGGCATCAACAGCAAGGTAGTGTATCGGCGCGCGCTCAAGCGGTTCAAGGAGTTCCTGTCGCTTCGAGAGGCCGCTGGCGGGGTCGGCTACCTGACGAAGACAGATATTGTCCAATACAAGAGCCATCTGCTGGCGGAGGGACTATCGCCTCGGACCGGAAACCTGTACCTTACCGCGGTCCGTCAGTTCTTCAAGTATCTCGAATCGAACCGCATCTATCCCGATGTGTCCGCGGGCCTCAAGGGGTTCAAGCGTTCGTACGGGTTCAACCGCGATCCGCTTACCCTGCAGCAGGCGCGCGATCTGCTGAGCTCTATCGATACGAGCGACATCATTGGGATGCGTGATTTCGCCATGATCAACCTGATGCTTCGGACAGGTCT
>JAPLGK010000184.1 GCA_026390195.1 Caldisericota bacterium | reverse complement strand
TTCGGCAAGAATCACCTGGGCGACCGCAACGAGTTCCTTCCCACCGTGCACGGCTTTGACGAGTTCTACGGCAGCCTTTATCACCTGAATGCCAACGAAGAGCCGGAACTGGCCGACTATCCGAAAGACCCGGCGTTCCTCGCCAAGTTCGGCCCGCGCGGCGTGCTTGATTGCAAAGCCTCGGCCACGGACGATACGACGGTGGATCCACGCTTCGGCAAGGTGGGCAAGCAGGTGTGCAAGGACACCGGCCCCCTGACCAAGAAGCGGATGGAGACCGTCGACGATGACGTCGCCGACCGCGCCGTGGACTTCATCAAGCGGCAGAACCAGGCCGGCAAGCCGGCCTTTGTCTGGGTGAACTTCTCACACATGCACTTCCGCACTCACGTGAAACCCGCCAGCGTCGGGCAGTCAGGCCGCTTTCAGAGCGAATATCACGACGTGATGATCGACCACGACAAGAACGTCGGCACGGTGCTCAAGGTGCTGGACGACCTGAAGATCGCCGACAACACCTTCGTCATGTACTCAACTGACAACGGCCCGCACATGAACAGTTGGCCGGATGCGGCCATGACGCCGTTTCGCAGCGAGAAGAACACGAACTGGGAAGGCGCCTACCGGGTGCCGGCCATGGTGCGGTGGCCGGGCAAGATCAAACCGGGTAGTGTGTCCAACGAGATGGTCGCCCACCTCGACTGGCTGCCAACTCTTCTGGCCATGGCCGGTGACACGCAAGTGAAGGAGAAGTTGCTCAAGGGCTACAAGATCGGCGACATGACCTACAAGGTTCATCTGGATGGCGACAACCTGGTCCCCTATCTGACCGGCCAGGCTCAGAAGAGCCCGCGCGAATCGTTTCTCTACATCAACGACGACCAGCAACTGACCGGCCTGCGCTACGACAACTGGAAGATTGCGTTCATGGAGCAGCGGGTCCAGGGAACAATGCGTATCTGGGCGGAGCCGTTCGTCAGCCTGCGGGTTCCGAAGATCTTCAATCTCCGCACGGACCCGTACGAACGCGCGGACATCACGTCGAACACCTACTACGACTGGCTTCTTGATCACGTGTACCTGCTCGTGCCCGCGCAGGCGTATGTGGGCCAGTTCCTGATGAGCTTCAAAGACTATCCGCAGCGGCAGAAGGCGGCCAGTTTCAACCTTGATGAGGTGATGAGAAAGCTGCAGGAAAGCAGCGGGTCGAAGTAGCACAGACGCTTAACTGTTGCGCTCGCCGTCGCAAGAAGGCGGGCGCAACAACCAATAGAAAAGGAGACCACTATGAAAATCACGCGAGCAGGAAATCTGATCTTTACCGTGGCTCTCGTTTGCTCGATGGCGTGCACCACAACCGTTTCGCGAGCGGCCGACCCGCTCCCATCCTGGAACGACACCGCACCGAAGAAGGCCATCGTGGCCTTCGTCGAAAAGGTCACCAAGGAAGGCTCGCCGGATTTTGTGCCTGTGCCGGAGCGCATCGCCACGTTCGACAACGACGGCACGCTCTGGTGTGAGCAGCCGCTACCCGTTCAATTGTACTTCGCCCTCGACCGCGTGAAGGCGCTTGCGCCGCAGCATCCCGAGTGGAAAGACAAGGAGCCGTTTGCCTCACTGCTCAAGGGCGATTTGAACACAGCACTCGCGGGTGGCGACCACGCGCTCCTCGAACTCGTCATGGCCACGCACGCGGGCATGACCACCCAAGAGTTCGAGCAAATCGTAAAGGACTGGATAGCCACAGCGAAGCATCCGAAGACCGGCAAGCTCTTCACCGAAATGGTCTATCAGCCGATGCTCGAACTGCTCGCCTACCTGCGCGCGAATGGTTTTAAGAACTTCATCGTCTCCGGCGGCGGTATCGAGTTCATGCGGCCGTGGACGGAGAAAGTGTATGGTATCCCGCCGGAACAGGTAGTCGGCAGCAGCATCAAGACAAAGTTTGAAATGCGTGACGGCAAGCCCGTCCTCGTGCGTCTGCCGGAACTAATCTTCAATGATGACAAAGGCGACAAACCCGTCGGCATCAACCAGCACATCGGCCGTCGGCCCATCGCTGCCTTCGGCAACTCCCGTGGTGACAAAGAGATGTTGGAATACACGCAGGGCGGAAGCGGCGCACGGTTCATGCTGTTGTTGCTGCACGATGATGCTGCACGAGAATACGCCTACGGTCCGGCCCTGGGATTGCCGGACGTCAAACTCGGTGCGTTCACGCAGGCGCTTTACGAACAAACGAAGAAGGATGGCTGGACGGTCGTCAGCATGAAGGGCGATTGGAAGACGGTCTTCCCGGCCGGGCAGGCCCCGGTCACAGCCATTGACATCCTGCTGGAGCCGGACGCCACGATGCTCCGACACGCCGAAGCCAACAATGCCCGCCTG
>JAPLGK010000109.1 GCA_026390195.1 Caldisericota bacterium | reverse complement strand
CTGTTCGGCCAGCTCGAGGCATGATCGGTACGTGCTAGTCAGCACCTCTTCTTCACCCCTGGTGCCACCGTGCCACACCGGGCCGACCGTATGGATCACGTGGCGCGCGGGCAGGCGGTACCCGCCGGTCAGCTTCGCCTGACCGGTCGCGCATCCGTGCAGGGTCCGGCACTCGGCTAGCAGGTCGGGCCCTGCGGCGGCATGGATGGCGCCGTCGACACCGCCCCCGCCCAGCAGCGACTCGTTGGCAGCGTTGACGATGGCGTCGCCCCTGAAGCGGATAATGTCCCCAAGTTCCAGGGTTATCCCCCTGATTCCTTCATTCTTGTGCATGTGGCGTCTACCTCCCTTCTATGTCTACCCTTCATCATACGCTGCCCCTCTGGTCAGGCAACGTCTCCTTTGGGGTCAGCTGGTAACTGTGGCCTCGAGTGGTGCATTCGTGTCCGCGGCGGCCTGTCCAGGATGGCATTGTTAACGGCAGGGTAGCAGATGGCGCCTGTGCTGGCAACATGACCTTGAACGGCGTACGCGGCAGAGGTAACATGACAAGAAGTCTCTCCGAGGAGGTTGGCAGATGAAGGCAAGGCGCTGGTTGTTGGTCGTCTTGTGCGGGGTGATCATACTCATCCTCGTCACGACGCTCGTGTTCCGCGAGTTCGACTTCGGGACCTCTCTTCCCAGCGGATTTCCCATGGGCATCCCGATCGTCCCCGGTACCATCGTGTCGTGCACGACAGCACGGAGTGACGACCTCGTGCGCGTCGTCGAGGTCCGCATCCAGTCCAACCTTTCCTTCCCGGACGTCGTGCACTTCTACCGCAAGGCGTTCGCCACGGGTGCGACGGAGCAGTGGAATGTGCGCGAGTTTCCCGTCTCTTGCCCCCACGCGACGGAAACGTCCGGCAATGCCCTCTTCGGCAGGAACACGGTCGTCGTTATGATCAACGCCACAGGGGCGACCACCAGCGTGCTGGTTCAGGTCCGGGGCACGTCCATCTTTGCCTTGCCGCGCCAGCTGTTACGTTCGTCGTTCTCTACATCATCAACTCGACAGTATTCATGCCATCGACAGCAGATGCTCCATGGAGACAGGTGATTCTGCCCTTCTACGGCATCGCGATGCTGTCATGCGGACTAGCCGCCGGGATTGTTGGTCTGATAGCGATGATCCGTCGACATGAGCGTTCGTGGCTCGTACGGCTTGCCATTCTACCTGGGCTGTTCGCGCTCTTCTTCGTGCTTGGGGAGTTCCTGGTACCACATTTGGCATAGAGCAAGAAGGTTTGCCATGATGTGATTTCCTTACCGGCCGACCCCAAAGGCATCTTGTTGCGCGGGTCCCACTGCCTATGCTTGACTCCGGAGTACGGACTCGGCTGACAAGCCGCGGGGCGGCAAAGGAGAGCACCGTGGGACTGATCGCGAAGAATGAGGTTGGAGAGAAGGGCGTCATCCTCACGGGGACGCATGTCGCACGCAGTTATGGCGTCATCGACCTAGGAACGCAGGACTCTGAGAAGTTCGGGAGGTGGGCAAACAAAATCATGATTCAGTTCGAGCTCCCTGCAGACCTGACGGATGATGGGCGACCCGCCATTATCTCGAAGAAGTACACCCTGAGCCTCAACGACAAGGCCAGCCTGAAGAAGGACCTGGAGTCCTGGCTTGGCCGTCCGGTCACTGCCCAGGAAGAACGTGACGGGTTTGCCCTTGGCTCGATGCTGGGCACTGCCTGCCTGCTCTGCATCCTCCACGGCGAGAACGCTGAGAAGGCATACGCATACATAACCGGCATGATGAGCGTCCCCCAGGGCATAGGCGTCCCCGACGCCATCAACCCTGTGGTCCTGTACGACATCGAGAACGGTGAAGATGCGGTCTACGCCAAGCTCCCCGAGTGGATCAAGAACTTGATTCAGCAGAGCAGGAAGTTCAAGGGGGACGAAGAACCGGCCAAGACGCCAGCTGACGACTAGTCCCATCGTCTCATAGGGTTCTTACAGGTTCGCCCTGCGAGGTCCAGGAGCAGTGCTACCCGATAATCAGATCCTCGAGAGACCGCTTTGGGACGTGATGGGTTTCGTCTGCATCTCGCCAGTACTTGATGTCTCCATTCGATGGGACAGGCTCGATGACGACCTTTTCCTTTGGCTTGCCGAGTGCCAGAACGAACACGATTTCATACTGGTCGGGGATATTGAGCGTCTGTTTGAGACTGGGTTTGTTGACTGAAGCGATGATACAGCCGCCAAGACCTTTTTCTACCGCTCCAAGGAGAATGCTCTGGGAACAGATACCGGCGTCCCAGTTGAAGTTCGTGGAGACTTCCGTGTCGGCAAGCACGACGATATACGCTGATGGGCACTCTCCGACCGACGGTCCCTTCCAATCCGTGAGGTAGGCAGCCCAGGCCAGGGTCGGAAATATCAATGCATTCTTTTCCTTTGTGCAAGACAACATGTACCGCAGAGGTTGTCTGTTCGCAGCAGACGCTGATAGTCTTGCAAGGTCGACGAGATCCCTCAGCGTCTGGCGGTCTACCTCAACATCCTGATAGAATCTTCGGTAACTCCTGTTCTTCAAAACCAGGTTCTTCATCATGGCAACCTCCTGTTCATCGTCCGTTTTCTGCTTCTGAGTCAATTGGAGCCTGCTTCTTCCATACGTCGCGGGCTCCCAGCAAGTAGCCATAGGGCTCGCGCTCCAGTACTGTGCCTGTTGGTGCGTTCGCTCTTCGCTACGCTGGCACACGGGACAAGGGATCGCTACTCCCTGCGCAGGAGCTTCTGTACGCTGTCCAGCAACTCATGCACTTCGTACGGCTTCGGCAGGAATCCCTGCACGGTCCCCTCGTCGAGCATGCGCTTGACGGTATCCCCAGAGGTATAGCCCGAGGTCAGCAGGATAGGGACTGACGGGGAGAGCGCACGGAAGGCAGGAACGATTTCCTGCGTGGTCATGCCCGGCATGGTCATGTCCAGGAGAATGAGGTCGACGGTACCTGGGTGTGCCCGGAACGTGGCCAAGGCAGATGTCCCGTCCCTGGCTGTCAGGACCGCGCAGCCACTGCGCGTCAGCAGGGCCTGGGCGACGGCGCTGACCACGGGTTCGTCCTCGACCACGAGCACCGTGCCGACGCAGGGACTTGCGCCTGCCGAGGTGGCGACGGCCTCATGCAGCTGCCCTTCGGCCCAACGTGGCAGGTAGACTTCGAAAAGTGTTCCCTCGCCTGAGTCCGACTGGGCCGTGATCCATCCGCCGGCCTGTTTTACCGCACCATACACGATGGCGAGGCCGAGGCCCGTGCCGCTGCCCACGGACTTCGTGGTGAAGAAGGGCTCGAAAATGTGCGGCAGGACCTCGGCTGGGATGCCTGGCCCAGCATCTGCGACGCTCAGCACGACGAACTCACCGTGTCGGGCAAACGGGTGCGCCCCCAGATAGGCTGCGTCGACGACCGTATTCCCTGTGCTGATGGTTAGAATGCCCCGGCCCTCCATTGCATCGCGGGCGTTGACGCCCAGGTTCAGCAGGATCTGTGTCATCTGGGTCTGGTCCATGTAGACGTTCCATACGTCTGGCTGCAGCTTGCTGACGATGGTGACAGACGCGGGCAGTGACTGTTTCAGCACAGCAAGGGTCCGTTCGACGGAAGCGTTCGTGTCGAGCGGGACAGGCTGGACCATGGCTCCACGGCTGAACGACAGCAGGTCCCTGGTAAGGTTTGCTGCCTCCCGGGCGGCGGTCCCGATGGCGTCGACGTTCTCGGCCAGCGGGTCGTCTGCGGACATGCCCTCCTGCACGATGGCCACGTTGCCCAAGATACCAGTCAGCATGTTGTTGAAATCATGCGCGATGCCTCCTGCAAGCTCGCCGATGGCCTCCATCTTCTGGGACTGCAGCAGTTGCGCCTGGATGCGTTCGTGGGTTTCCTCGGCGAGCACACGCTCGGTGACATCGGCGCTGACGCCGATGATACCCGTTACCAGGCCATCTAGGCCTCGCACGGGCGTGTACCAGGACTCGAACCACAGGTCGCCGACCCGCACGTTTTCGTGCAGGGTCCCGCCGTTCATCGCTCTGCGGACGTTGTCCAGGATCGACGGGACATCTCGGTAGACGTCGAAGACGGACTTCCCGACGACCTCGCCGGGCTGCAGCCCGAGGCGGGACAGGCCGTGTCCTTCCGAGAGGATGAACACGCCGTCCGCGCCGATGGCGAACAGCACCAGCGGGACGTTGGTCACGACGGCGCGCAGTCGTTCCTCGCTGGCCTTGAGTGCTTCCTCTGCCCGCTTGCGCTCGGTGATATCGCGGTAGATGGCGTAGACAGCCTCCTGCCTCCCTGCGATCAGAATAGGTGCGACGATGAGGGACACATCAACAAGGGAGCCATCCTTCCTGCGCCGCACCGTTTCTAACAGGACGTTTTCCCCTTGGCCGGTAGACGTTGTTATCGCCCTGGCTTCTTCCTGGTGCGCGGGAGGTGCCACAAGGTCGTCGATACATTGTCCGACGGCTTCATCAGCCCCATAGCCAAACATGCGTACGAACTCGGCGTTCATCCGCGTGACCCTGCCTTTGGTATCGGTGATTGCAATGCCTTCCGGGGTTGTCTCCACCAGTCGGTCGAAAAACGCTCGTTCCCGCTGAGTCTCTTCCTCCGCACGCTTGCGCTCGGTGATGTCCTCCATCGTGACGTAGACCTGGTACGGGGAGGTCTCGTCCGCGCGGAACTGCGGTATGGCGTTGATGCGTACCCAGCGGTAGGCTTCCTCGCGCTGGTTGAAGATGCCGATGATGACGTCATGGACGGCTTCTCCGGTGTGCATGGCCTGCGTCGAGGGCAGGGACTCGCGGGGGAACTCCGAACTGTCCTCGTGGATGTTCCTCCACCGTGGGTCCATGGGGCGGCGACCCACGATCTCGCCCAGAGTGACCCCCAGGATATCCTCGGCGGCAGGGTTGGCAGATATGACAGTATCGTCGGGCGCAAAGTACAGCACACCGATGTCCATCGACTCGAATAGCGTGCGATACCGCTCCTCTGATACCGCCAGGGCATCTTCGGCGCGCTTCCGGTCGGTGACGTCGTCGTAAATGGTGACGACCTCTCCGGAGGGGATGCGGAACACGTAGTTTTCGTGCCATCGGAAGAAGCGCTTATCTTCATAGACCTTGACGGGGAAGAACGCAGGCCGTCCGGTGTGCCAGACCTCCTGCAGCACTGGGACCAAGCCGTAATCGTCGATCCGTGGCCACAGGTCCCGCAGGCTTGTGCCGACGACCTCGTTGATCGTCTTACCTTGCATACGGAGCGCGGCCCGGTTGAAGTTGCTGACGATGTAGTCGGCCCCTGTCGCGCCGTCATTAATGACGGAGCAGATGGCGCATCCGCTGGTCATGTTCTCGTACAGCTCGTGGAACTTCGCCTGGCTTGCGACCAGGGCCTCCTGCGCGTTCTTCCGGTCCGTGACGTCCTCGATGGCGGCCATCATGAAGTCGGGCTCGTCTCCCTCGCTCCACAGCCGCGACACGGTCACGTTGGCCCAGATGACGCCGCCGTCTTTGCGGACGTAGCGCTTGACCAGGACGAACGAGGAGACTCGGCCGGAAGCCAACTCCTGCATGTTCCGATGTATCGCCGCCAGGTCGTCCGGATGCGTGATAGCCTGGATATCCATTGCCAGCAGTTCCTCCCGCGTGTAGCCCAGCAGGTCAGCGTAGTGCTGGTTCACAAGCGCGAAGCCGCCTGTCCTGACGTCGATCTTGGCAACCCCGAAGGCTGCCTGCTCGAACAGCGCCCTGAACTTGCTCTCGCTCTCACGGACGGCCGCAGCCGACTCCTCCCGCCTCAAGCGGTTGACCATCAGCGTGCCGTATGCGGCGGTTGCGATGGGATAGATGACAAGGACTGGGAGGGCGATGCTGCCGAGGATCTGCATCGCCTTCTGCGGGGGTTGGGTGAACATGAGGGCAAGCATAACCACGTGGACGACCAGCCCCAGCGCGTACAGCGTCCGGAACGAGAGGCTCGCCAGCTGGCGCTGCCTCGCATGCCGCCAGGCCACGCCGATAGCCCCCGAGGCGATGATGACCGAGACGCCCGTCCACGCGCCACCTCCACCCTGAAGCAACCGGAGCGCAGCGGTCATGAGGACCGCGACCACGGTCGGGATGGTGCCGAAGAACAGCCCTGAGACGGCCAGCAGGACGGACCGCGTATCGAAGATGATGCCAGTCTCGAAGGTCCAGGGCATCAGCATCACGAAGATGCCGTTCGCGCCGATGGCGAGGCCGGCAATCAGCTGCCGTATCCAGGTCCGGGACACCCAACGGACGACGTTCAGCAGGTCATAGACGTAGACCAGCGACAGCAACAAGGCGGCGTTGCCGACAAGCGCGACAAAGGACTCACGCGTCACCGGGTACCTCCCGGTGCATGCTCGGTGCACAGGCAAGGACCGTCAGCACTTGAAGTGGCGAGCCATGCTGCATAGCACTTCTCCCGTTGCGCGGACCGTTTCGCGCCAGCCGCAGACCCATGCGGCCATCGGTCTCACTTTTTACATCATAGAATGTGGCAGACGCCAGTCAAGCGGAACACGTCGGCTTCCGTACTGATCCGTTGATTCTCGCCTTCGCGGGAACGACGCACACACCTCCTGGTCTGTTGTTTCCCTTTTCGGTCATTCCCGCGGATGTGGGAATCCAGCCTTGTCCTTGCTGTCGGGTTCCCGCCGTCGAGCGAACGACGGACCAACGCCTGCCCGCGTGTTCCAATTGTGAAGTCCACCTGTTGTTTCGCATACGATTTGGCATACACTGCCCTATCGTTGACTGACAAGTCAATCAAAGGAGGTCGGTTCGATCATGCCTCGCAGTGAAGAAGCAAACTTGCAGATCAAGGATGACAGACAGAAGCAGATCCTCTCTTCTGCCCTGAAGGTTTTCATACACAAGGGCTTCGCGGCCGCCAAAATGAGCGACATCGCGACGGAAGCGGGAATAAGTTACGGGCTCATGTACCACTACTTCCAATCGAAGGATGAGATCTACGCCGAACTGATCAGGGATGCAGTCGATTCGTCGAGACGTGTGATTGAACAGGTAAGAGCAGACAGTATCGAGCCGATCGACAAGATGCGAGCTCTGGTCGCGCGAATCTTCAAGAGCGTTGGGCAGCATCAATCGGCAGGATATTACTTCGTCCTTATGATGGAGGCCATGACGAGCGGTGTATATCCCATTGCTGCAATCGAGCACCCGCATGGTTCGGAGAGACCGTTCGACATGCTGGTCCACGTGATCGAAGAGGGACAGCACAAGGGCCAGATAGCGCAGGGAGATCCTGCAGAGCTTGTCACGACGTTTTTTTCAGCAATCCTTGGACTTGCTTCACTGAAAGTCTCCGGAACCATAGACACAATGCCTGACCCCGAAATACTCATGCGAATATTCCAGCCTGCATCGCAGACAACAACCTGACATTGAGGTGGTACCGTGCGTAATCTGTTCAAACTATACCGAAATCTGAAACCGTTCATCCTGCTTATCATTGGAGTCGTGGCCCTCACATACCTCCAGGTCATGGCAAACCTTGAGCTGCCTAAGCTGATGGCGAATATCATTGATAACGGCATCATTACAGGCGATATCGCCTACATCTGGAAGGAAGGCGGCTACATGTTGCTGATTGCCAGCGCGGGCGGGATCTGTGCAATACTTGCAAGTCTGATGGCTGCCCGGACGTCCATAGGATTGGGCAGGATCGTGCGCAACCGGCTATTTGCCCACGTCGAGAACTTCTCACTGCACGAATTCGATAGATTTGGCGCTTCGACGCTTCTCACGAGGACAACGAACGATATTGTCCAGATTCAGACCAGCACGATCTTCTTTCTTACTATGCTCGCAAACGCCCTCTTCACAAGTGTCGGCGCCGCAATACTCGCCTATTCGGCGGACCCTCAGCTGACGCGGATCCTGTATGTCGCCCTGCCAGTCGTTGCAGCCGTGATGTTTGTCGTGACCAGGCTTGTTGTGCCGCTGTTCGGTCTCGTCCAGGCAGAAATCGACAAGATCACCAAGGTCGTACGCGAGAATCTCACGGGCATCCGTGTCATCCGCGCGTTCAACCGGGTAGATCACGAAAAGGTTCGTTTTGAGCGAGCCAACGCCGACGTCACCAATACCTACATAAAGGTCAATCGCATCATGGCAGTGCTCATGCCAACGATGATGCTGCTGTTGAACGCCGTCATCGTGGCAATTCTCTGGTTCGGCAGCGCGCGCATCAACACCGGGAATCTGACTCTGGGCCCGATGCTTGCATTCATGCAGTATGCTCTTCAGATTATGGTAGCGCTGATCATGCTGACGGTCATGTTCATCCAGTTGCCACGTAGTGTGGCGGCAAGCGACCGAATCATGGCCGTGATGGAGACACAACCGGAGATCGCTGACGCGGCTGAG
Organism: Caldisericota bacterium; assembly: GCA_026390195.1. GTDB lineage: Bacteria > Caldisericota > Caldisericia > Cryosericales > Cryosericaceae > Cryosericum. The sequence continues at coordinate 5,079 of JAPLGK010000109.1, read as the reverse complement.
ACAAGGCAGGCTGGCGCAGAAAGGGGCCACGTGACATTCCAGGACGTGACATTCAGCTACGATGGCGGCGAAGAGCCTGCTCTCAGCAACATCACGTTCGACGCAAATCCCGGCGAGACGACGGCCATCATTGGCAGCACTGGCAGTGGCAAGTCCACGCTGGTCAGCCTGATCCCACGCTTCTACGACGTGGACAGCGGCAAGGTCTTGGTCGATGGCGTGGATGTACGGGAGCTTTCGCAGGAGGACCTCAGAGGCAGGATCGGCTTCGTGCCTCAGAAGGCCGTCCTGTTCACGGGTACAGTAGCCGACAACATCCGTTACGGCAAGAAGGATGCGTCGGACGAGGAGGTAGCATATGCAGCCAAGGTGGCGCAGGCGACCGAGTTCGTCGAAAGCATGCCGGATGGATACACGACAATGCTTTCAGAAGGCGGCCTGAACCTTTCAGGAGGTCAGAAGCAGCGTCTTGCCATGGCTCGCGCTCTTGTCCGAAGGCCGGAAATCTACATCTTTGACGACAGTTTTTCGGCGCTCGACTTCAAAACGGATGCCAACCTCAGAGCAGCTCTCAAGAAAGAAACTCATGATGCGACGGTTATCATCGTCGCCCAGAGAGTGGGCAGTATCATGAATGCCGACCGTATCATTGTGCTGGATGAAGGAAGGATCGCTGGTCTCGGGACTCATCAGGAGTTGATGAAAACCTGCGAGGTCTACCGCGAGATCGTTTACTCGCAGCTCTCCGAGGAGGAATTGGCATGAGTGATACTAGGAGAGAACAACCGGTTACGATGCGCGGACCCATGGGCGGTGGAGGTCCCGGCAGTGGCATGCGCGGAGCCGTGGAGAAGCCCAAGGATTTCCGGGGCACCCTGAAACGTCTCGTACGCTATCTCAAGCCGCAAACCGGCAAGCTGATGGCCGTCTTTGTGCTGGCCATCGCGAGCACCGCGTTTGCCGTGTACGCGCCCAAGATCAGTGGAAATGCTGTGAACCAGCTTATGAACGGGTTTGTGGCAAAGAGCATGGTGAGCGAAATCTCCAAGGCCCAGGAACAGGGCGTTCCTCAGATACAGAAGGTGTTGCAGCAGATGCAGAGTGCCGAGGATGCGGCTGTAACGCAGGCCCAGGCGGCTGCCAAACAAGGGGTCGATCAGCAGTTTGGGGCGAAGTTCCCGGGTGTGCCACTGGAGAGCATATCAGGATACACTGCAGCACTTGCTACTGCTCAGGCAACAGCTGCAGACACCGCGAGAAGCACGGTGGAGAAGAGTCTCCTCGATGCGGCAAAGCTGACGCCGGCGCAGCTCACGGCAATGCAGGAGTTTGTTGCACTGCCTCTCATCAGCAGCGTCACGGACAACAACAAGAAGGCCGACACCGTCCAGACCATCATCGATCTCGGCAAGACACTGCCGATGACTGGCGAGTCAAAGACGATCAATGTCTCACAGACGGACCTCGACAAGGGTATCGCCGACATCAGAGACAACGGCGGCACCATCCCGTTGCCGGCGATTGGCAAGACCCTGCTCTACCTCCTGTTTCTCTACGTGCTCAGCGCACTGCTGACCTTCATCATGCAGTACATCATGTCGGACGTCGCCCAGAAGACGACCTACGCTATGCGCAGGGAGCTCGACAACAAGTTTGCGTTGCTGCCCCTCCGCTACTATGACATGCACTCAAACGGTGAAATACTGAGTCGCATGACCAACGACATGGACACGATTTCGACGACACTTCAGCAGAGTCTCACGCAGCTCATCGTGTCCGTGTTTCAGATCCTCGGGTACATCTACATGATGCTCACAATCAGCGGGAGGCTGACGCTGGTTGCGCTGGCCACGCTGCCACTCTATATCCTCGCGACGTCACTCATTGCACGAAAATCGCAGAAATTCTATACTGCGCAACAAGTACATCTTGGCCGCCTGACGAGCCATGCCGAAGAGATGTACACCGGCCACAGTGTCGTCAAGGCGTTTGGCCACGAGCAGGACGCCATCGCCACCTTCAAGGCCGTCAACGATGACCTGTACCAGGCCGGGTGGAAAGCTCAGTTCATGTCGGGCATCATGTTCCCGCTGATGAACTTCATCAGCAACCTGGGCTATGTCTTTATCGCGGTCATCGGGGGTGTCTATGTCACTAGGAATCTCCTCAACCTTGGCGACATCACCGCGTTCATCCAGTATTCAAGGTCCTTCTCGATGCCGATTGTTCAGACGGCCAGCATTGCAAACGTCATCCAATCCACCATGGCTTGTGCGGAGCGCGTCTTCGGCATTCTCGACGAACCCGAGGAGAAGCCGGACGCCGAGAATGCGGTTGTCCTTACTCAGCCTCGCGGCGCCATCAAGTTCGATCATGTCGGATTCAACTACCGGGTGACCGAACCCCTGATCAGGGACATGAATCTTGACGTCAAGCAAGGCGACACCATCGCCATCGTTGGTCCGACCGGGGCAGGCAAGACGACCCTCGTCAATCTGCTCATGCGTTTCTATGACATCCAGGACGGTGCGATCACGTTCGATGGTGTCGACATCCGGACGATGCGTCGTGGGAGCCTGCGCACGATGTTCGGCATGGTCCTTCAGGACACGTGGTTGTTCAACGGCACGATCCGGGAGAACATTGCCTATGGACGCGACGATGCTACCGAGGAGGAGATCGTAGCTGCTGCCAAGGCTGCGCACGCCGATCACTTCATCAGAAGTCTGCCCGAAGGATACGACACCGTCCTCAACGAAGAGGCCTCGAATATCTCAGCTGGTCAGAAGCAGCTGCTGACCATCGCTCGTGTGGTCCTGGCAAATCCGAGCGTCCTCATTCTCGACGAGGCCACAAGCAGTGTCGATACCAGAACGGAAGTCCTCATCCAGAAGGCAATGGGACGCCTGATGACCGGCAGAACCAGTTTCGTCATTGCCCACCGTCTCTCGACTATCAGAGATGCGCACCACATCCTTGTCATGAACCATGGTTCGATCGTCGAACAGGGCAGCCACAAAGAGCTGCTCGCAAAGGGCGGATTCTACGCCGATCTCTACAACAGCCAGTTCACTGGCGCCGCAGTTGCCGAGGGGGCTGTCTGAGTTCACCAAACGGTTGATCGGGTATACGTCGTCACCAACCCCGGCCATGGAGGCCGGGGTTGGTGACGACATTCCCGCGAAGGCAGGAATCCAGTCTCGCCCTCGTGTCATTTCATCCCTGTGGCGTGGCGCTTGTCGTCGCGTCGCGTGACGCGGTCCACGTGGTGGTCGGTGTGGTGCCGACGCCTGGTGCCGCGGCAGACTGCGCCGCGCATCCAGCGAACCCAGCCAGCATCATGACGATCAAGAGCGCGAGAAGTATCTTCTTCACGGTGCCATCTCCTTGCACCAAGCTCGTCCCGACGTTCCCCGGACTCCTGGCACCTGTAATACGTCGGGAGTCCCCACCCGCGTACGACACATTGTGAAGACCGAACAGACGCCGCAAGGGTAGCTACTGACAATCATTTGGCGCTATGTGATGACATCTTGGCAATTCTGTGGTATACTATACGTGCCAAGATGGCAACGAGGAGATGCACCATGGACGAACAGGCACGGTTTCTGCAATGGCTGATGGAACAGACGTCACTCGCGCAGGTCGAGCTGGCCCAGCGGCTGGGTATTTCTGCCAGCTTGGTCTCACGGCTTGTTGGGGGCGAGCGGCGGTTGACGCTGAGCATGCTGCGGCACATTGCGGGCGTGTTCGGCCTGCCGCAGGCGGAGGTGTTCACGCGGGCGGGTGTGCTGCAGGAGCCTGTCCTCGTGGAAGAGCAAGCAAAGAGATTCGCTCCTGCGGGACTTCGGGCCGCTACGCCACAGGGCGCTGACGAAACGTCGAGCCTGCGGGCTCAGCTGGAGGACCTGCGCGACCCGCGCAAGGCCCTGATGTGGTCGCTCACGGCCAAACTGCCGGAGCGCACGATCGAGAAGTTGATGCGGTTGGTTGAATTGGAGCTGGAGTACCACGATAGTCCCAAGGAGGGATAACACATGTTCAACAGTTCATACGTAGAGAACGCGCCCGAAGCCGGCGTGGCGATGCTGGAGGTACTTGGCAAGGATGCGCAGGCGATGGCGTTCGTGCCGATGCGGCGTGTCGAGATCACCGGCGAGGTCACTGGCCCGGTCGCGGGCATGCAGGTGGTGCACGTGTTCAGCTACACGAAGCAGCAGTGCAGCAGGGTCATCGAGGCTGCATACCGCTTTCCCCTGCCGGGCGACGCAGCAGTCACCGGTGTCAGCGTGCGCTTTGGCGACGTGGAGATCCAGGCTGTCCTGGAACCGCGCACTCAGGCCGAGAAAGACTACGAGGACGCCAAGAAGGACCGGCGTCAGGCTGCCCTGGTGACCCGTGAGGCGGCGGACGTCTTCACCCTGCGCGTTGCCGGCATCAAGCCCGACCAGGAGGTGAGGGTCGAGACCGCGTTTGTTCAGCTTGCCCGCATCGAAGGCTCAGGCTGGTCCCTGCGCATTCCGCTCACCGTTCCCGTGCGCTATACCTGGGGGGACGAGCCGCCCACGGCCCACAACACACGCCCTCTGGCACAGGCCGCGGACCCCGGCTACCGGGCGTCCCTGGACGTTACCGTGTTCGACGCGTCCGGTGTTGCCAGTCCCACCCATGGGCTGTCGCTGACACGCGATGGCACCGAGCTGCATGCACGCTTTGAGGGCGGAGACGTCCTGCCTGACTGCGACGCCGTCATCACCTGGCAGCCTGCGGGTGACGCACAGCGGACGACGTTGTCCGCGTTCACTGCGCACCGTGAGGGCCGCACGCCGTTCCTGGCTCTGGTGATGCCACCTTCCCGCGAGCAGCAACTGATTCCACGTGAGCTGACCGTTCTGGTCGATCACTCTGGCTCCATGGAGGGTGCCAAGTGGGAGGCCGCCGACTGGGCAGTGGGGCGCCTCATCGGCATGCTTACCGAGGCTGACCGCTTCCGTGTGGGCGTCTTTCACAACACCGTAGCCTGGTGAAGCGATGCGCCACGCGTGATGGACAACGCAGCGCGTAAGGATGCCGTGCGGG
>JAPLGK010000094.1 GCA_026390195.1 Caldisericota bacterium | reverse complement strand
GGTGGGGACTGTCCCCGTCGCGCTGGCAGCGGCACTGAAGAAGTACATGCAGATGACGACCCACGGAACGAGGCCGATGAAGGAGCCGAAGATGAACGACGTCCAGTCGGTCCGAGCTGTCGTTTGGTTGTGCAGTTCCATCATGAGCCCGAACAGGTTCATCGCCGCATTCAGACAGAATATCATGATGGCGCTGGAAAGGTCGTACATGCCAGAAAGCTGGGCGATGATGACGATCATGACGGACGAGCTCAATGCATATTCGTACCATCGGATGTAGTTGATGCCGCGGCGCAGGTTTGCCTTATACCATTCGAACATGCCGGGCAGTATGGTCACGAAGTGTGCAATTGCCGACAACAGCAAGAACACCGCAATTGCGGGGCCGAGACGGAAGGTGCCAAGGGTCGCTGGCGTAGGAACGGGCGCTCCTCCTGGTCCACCCGTCTTGAGGTAGTTCGTCGTGATGGGGACTGTCAGGCCCTTTCCCCAGCCAAGGACGATGATGACAGCCGCCTGGCCAAGGTGCAGCAGAGCCATGAGGAGATTGTAGATGCGCAACCGGTTGAGGTCGTACGATGGATGCCGTGATTCTTGTCCGCTATTTGCCATTGCTTGCCTCCTAAAGTTAGAGATACTAATAACATGAGTATAGTCAACCATGGAATAGTTGTCAAGAGGGATGCGCAGGGCAGATCTCACTGGGATGGTGCCGAAGGAGGGAATTGAACCCACACGGGTGTTACCCCGGCAGATTTTGAGTCTGCTGCGTCTGCCAGTTCCGCCACTTCGGCACGCGCCTATTATACGTGGTGGCCGAGGGCTGTCAAACTGGCGCTTGCGACACTGTGGCCTGACATCGGCTCCTATGCAGAGTGACCCAGAATAGAATAATGGCTGCATGGATGACATGCCGAAGCTCGCACAGACTATCGATGATGTCGTGGCTGGGCGGACTGACCTGTACGAGACCATCGTGCGTTACTATGAGGGATTCGTCTTTTCGGTGGCCGTACGTGTGACCTTCGACCGCGATCTGGCCTATGACGTGACACAGGATACCTTCCTGAAGCTGTACGGAAGTCTCTCCAAGTTCCGGGGACAGTCCCGGCTGTCGTCATACCTTTATCGCATTGCCACCAATGCGGGCATCGACGCTGCGCGCAAACGGTCCAAGCACCCTGTGAGTTCTGGCGACGCTCAGGCTGACCTGCTGACGGTCGAGGCGCCACAGACTGCCAGCGAGGGTGCGGATGCGGAAGAGGTCAAGAACGCTGTTCGAGCCGCTCTGCAGAAGGTCGATCCCGTGTTCAGAGGGGCCTTTGCCCTCGTCGACCTGGACGGCCTGAGCTATGAAGAAGCTGCTGTCAGGCTCGGAATTCCCGTGGGGACCGTCAAGAGCAGGGTCTTCCGTGCCCGTGGTGAACTGCGTGAACTCCTTTCGGGAACCTTGGGGCGTTGAGCACGTCTTATGGATGGTGACAAGTGATGACACATGACATGAGACCAACCAACGAGATGATGAGCAACAACGAGCAGCCTCTTGAGCTTTCGGCGGAAGTGCGCAGGGAGATATCGGCGCTGTTTGCGCCAATGGACCGCTCGCTTGCAAGTTCCGTCACTGCTGCCATCGGCATGCGTCGTTCGCGCCGCCGCGTGCTTCAGGGCCTGTGGCTCGGATTCTCGCCTGTCTTGGCGGTCGCCATCGTGGCTGTGCTGTACGTTGGTGGTGCCGTCTTGCCGCGTACGCTGTCGCTTGCCACATCGAAGAGAGCAGTATTCGCTCCAAATCCAGAGATCCTCGCTCAGGACGCTGCCCCCAACGAGCTTGTCGGCTCTGAGAACACCACAGCTCTTGCCACGGCGTGCCAGGCGCCATCCTTTCGCGTCGTCCTTGAGGGGAACGTTGCGCGCAGACAGCTCCTGGCAACATGGCTGAGAGCCAGGCATGCTGACGTTGCCCTCGAACTCGACACTGCTGTCCCAGGGCGCGAGGTCGCCCTGACGCTGGAGCCTGATGAGGTCCGGGGATTCGCCGCTCTCATGGCTCTTCATGGGTTCATTGGACAGGAACCCTCGGGTCTTCGTACAGTTGCACGATGTTCGCCGGCGTCCTGGGCGTCCAGCCTGGGCACCTCATCGTTGTTCATTTGTCTCATTCCATGAACACTTGGCGCTCACGCGCCCATTCTGGATAGGGAGGCACGTATGACTCAATCTCTGCGAGTACATCGATTTCTTGCGCTGATCCTCGTCGTCGCTGTCGTGGCGACGGCTGTGAGTGGATGCACGAAGCGTGCCGCTATCTCGCCGGGAAGCGACACGGCGACATCCGGTGGCGCCCTGATGGACAAGAGCTACTCCACAGGGGCTGCTGGCACGGAGTCCTCAGCCCTGGCCCCAACCACGACGGGCGATCAGCAGGCCGTGACAGACCGCAAGATCATTTTTAACGCCAGCCTCAGCCTCGACGTCGTCGACGCAGAAAAGGCTTTCAAGGACTGTGAAATCCTGGTTGCCAAGTACGGCGGTTTCGTGGCACAGTCGTCACTCCAGAAGTCGGACACCCAGGTGCTTGCGACCGCGGTGCTGCGCGTGCCTGCTGCCAGGGTCACTGAGCTCATGAACGGTCTTGCGGGCCTCGGCACCGTTACGAGCCGCAGCAGCGGTTCGGAGGACGTTACCTCGCAGTACATTGATATCCAGGCGCGCCTGAAGGTCCTTCGGGCAGAAGAAGAGCAGCTGGTAGGGTTCCTGAAGAAGGCCACAGACATCAAGGACATGCTGGCAGTCCAGGAACAGCTGCGTTCGGTTCGCACGCAGATCGAACAGTATGAGGGGCAACAGCGCTATATGGACAATGCTACGTCGCTCGCTACCGTCACCGCTCAGCTCGTGCAGACGACCGAGGCCTTTGTTGCACCTCGAGGTTTTGGATCGGCGTTTGTCCAGTCCCTTGCCCGGTTTGGACATGGACTGGCTGCCTTCTGGACGTGGTTTGGCGGCTCTGTGGTCTTCATCGCTTTCTATGGGCTTCTCATCTTGGCGCTCGCATGGATTGTCCTCAGGCTGATGAAGCGTCGCTCGCACAAGAGCCTGCCACCGCAGAACTGACGGCAACGACAGACGACCGTACCACCAGCCGAGGCTCCAGGGCCTCGGCTTTCTGCATGCTCCCTCGGTCATCAAGTGGTAGCACGAGCGGACCAGGGAGTTCAGACTATCAGACTGAGAGAAAGTCTCCAGGAGAGAGGCCCCAGGTCGAACCAGGAGTATGAATCTTGCGTGCAGACTCAAGCGACCTATAGTTAAGGCATGGCTAAGACAAATCTATTCGGAACGGACGGCGTCCGGGGTGTCGTGAACACGCAAATCACGTCGAAGCTTGCCTTATCTCTGGGAGCGGCTGCATCGATCTACTTCGACGGACGCCTCGCCCAGCAGGCAAATCGCACCATCGCTATCGCATGGGATCCACGTGTTTCGTCGGAGATGCTTGCGGCGGCACTTGGTGCCGGCTTCATGGAGACGGGGGTGTCCGTAGACTACTTGGGAGTACTGCCGACACCAGGACTCGCGCTCATTCTAGCTCGCGAGACACGATACATGGCGGGTGCCATGATCTCGGCGTCACACAATCCTCCGGAGTACAACGGGATCAAGTTCTTTGGCCCTGGGGGTCGCAAGCTGGCAGACGCAGACGAGGAGGCGATCGAAGGGAACCTTGGCCTCGTCGAACTCGGCAACCCTTCAAGAGTGCATGGCGACGAAGTGGGTGGAGCTCACAGAGTCGAGAATGCGCGTGAGAAATACATAGCCTTCGTTAGGCAGAACAACCCAGGGCTCTCGCTCGAGGGTATCAGGATCGTGGTCGACGGCGCTCACGGGGCAACAAGCTATACGACACCGGCGCTGCTGCGACAGCTGGGTGCGCAGGTGATCGAGATGAACACAGACCAGGATGGCAGGCTCATCAACAAGGACTGCGGATCTACACATCCTGGCGCCGTTGGCGCGCGGGTGGTGGCCGAGAAGGCTGATCTGGGCGTTGCCCACGACGGTGACGGCGACCGGGTCATCATGGTCGACCGGACCGGGCGCCGTGTCTCCGGGGACGTCATGCTGTACGTTCTGGCCGTGGGATTGGCCGGAGAGGGTCGACTCACCGGGAATACGGTCGTCGGAACAGTTCTGACCAACCTTGGTCTGGAGAAGGCACTGGAACCCTATGGGGTCAGGCTCGAACGGACAAGCGTTGGAGACCGCTATATTCTGGACCGCCTGAACGAGGGCGGTTTCGTGCTTGGCGGCGAGGAGTCGGGACACATCATCAACATGTACCAGAACGTGACGGGCGATGGTCTGGCGACCACCCTGGCAGTGCTGGGATATCTTGTCAGGACCGGGCGCTGCCTGTCAGAGATTGTCGACGAGGTCGAGCTGTATCCTCAGATTGCCGAGAATGTCAGAGTGAAAGACAACTCCATTGCTTCATGCCCGGAGTTTGTGGCTGCGGTCGAAGCGGTGCGCATGGAGTTGGGCAATGCTGCCAGACTTGTCGTGCGGCCTTCAGGGACAGAACCCCTGGTGCGCATTTTTCTGGAGGGCAAGGACACTGAGCGTCTGATGGCGCTGGCAGACCGACTGAAGCGTGTCCTGTTGTCAGCTGGTCAGCAAGGAGAGGAGTGACATGTGTGGAATCATAGGATACGTTGGGCCGCGTAAGGTAGTCCCTGTCATCATTGAGGGTCTGCGCAAGCTCGAGTATCGAGGGTACGACTCTGCGGGCATGGCCATTCTCGAGAAGGGGGAGCTGGTCGTTGTCAAGAAACGTGGCAAGCTAAAGGCGCTCGAAGAGGCCGTCAAGGGAAATGAGTATACTGCCACCACCGGAATGGGACACACGCGATGGGCGACCCACGGCAAGGTTGAGGACAGGAATGCTCATCCTCAACTGGACTGCAAGGGCACGATCGCTGTTATCCATAATGGCATCATCGAGAACTACCAGCTGCTCCGAGAAGATCTGATCCGGAGGGGACACGTCTTCGTGTCCGAGACCGACACCGAGGTTATCTCTCATCTTGTGGAGGAGCAGATCGACGCGGGCGCAGACCTGCTCGATGCAGCGCGGAAGACTGCTTTGCAGCTTGACGGAGCCTTCGCGTTCCTCGTTCTGGCCAAAGCGTTCCCTGGTCGTATCGTGGCAGTCCGGAGGTTATCCCCCCTGGTGCTCGGCGTTGGCGAAGGGGAGATGGTCCTTGGTTCGGATACCCCGGCACTCCTGGAGTACACGCACCGGATCATCCCGCTGCACGACGGGGATATCGTCGAGATCAATGACAAGGGGTACGCCTTCTACTCGCTGGATGACGGGCACGCTCTCGATCGGACGCCCATGACGGTTCAGTGGAGTGCCTCCGCCGTTGAGAAGCAGGGCTACAAGCATTTCATGTTGAAGGAAATCAATGAACAGCCGGTCGTCATCAGGGATACGCTGTACGGCCGCATCGATATCGACAGTGGCCTCGTCGGGCTCGAGGAATTCCAAGGCCAGCCGGTTCCCGACCGCATCTCGATTGTGGCAGCAGGGACGTCATACCATGCATCACGCGTAGGCAAGTATCTTCTGGAGGAATTGGCACGCATCCCGACCGAGGTGAGCTTCAGTAGTGAATATCGCTACCAGCGACCCATTGTTCGTCCAGGGACGATGGGGATTGCAGTCACGCAGTCAGGAGAAACGATTGACACGCTCGCTGCGCTTCGGCTTCAACGGAGTCTTGGCGCCAAGGTTGTCGCCATCACCAATCGACCCGAGAGCACGGTTTCACGCGAGTCAGATGTGACGTTCGTTACTCAGGCGGGCCTCGAGATTGGCGTTGCAGCCACGAAGTCGTTCATGGCCCAGCTCATCGCCTTCTATCTCATAGCTCTCAATTTCGGACAGCGCAACGGTACACTCGACGCAGAGACGTCAGCACACTATGCGTCGCAGTTGTCCAGTCTCAGCCAGAAGTGTGAGCAGGTCCTCGAATATGTTGGCCTCATGGAGACGATCGCGCGCAAGTTCTACAAGGTTCACGATATGATCTATGTTGGGCGCGGCGTCAACTACCCCATTGCATTGGAGGGCGCGCTCAAAATGAAAGAGATCAGCTACATCCACGCCGAGGGATACGCTGCAGGAGAACTCAAGCATGGCCCCATTGCTTTGCTGGACCAGGATGTGCCCGTGGTGGGCATCCTTCCCCAGGGAGCGCTGTACGAGAAGATCTATTCGAATCTGCAGGAGTCCATCGCGCGCGATTCACCCCTGGTGGTACTAGCCGACAAGAAGGACAAGAGAGCACGGGACATCGCCACGGACTTCATCCCGATGCCGTCGGTCGAAGAGTTGTTCTCCACGGTCATCTATTCATTGCCGCTCCAGCTTCTGGCGTACTACACGGCAGATGGCAAGGGCCTGGACGTGGACCAGCCACGGAATCTGGCAAAAAGCGTGACAGTGGAATAGTTGAGCTCGGAGACCTGTTCTGTGAGGCGCTGAGCCAAAGGCCGACCTTGTACAGGGTCGGCCTTTCTGCTATACTTGCTAGCGTGCGCGCCCGTGGCCCAACTGGATAAGGCGATGGCCTCCGGAGCCGTAGATTACAGGTTCAAGTCCTGTCGGGCGCACCAGACATCCTTTCTGCGAAACGACCCCTTCCTTAAGCTGTAAGCATGCGGGAAGAACGGTGGCTCCAAATCGCGAACCGTCAAAACTCGTTCCGTCGGGGAATACGAACCTTTGCAGCCGCTTGCG
>JAPLGK010000117.1 GCA_026390195.1 Caldisericota bacterium | reverse complement strand
GACTGTCGCTGGGCGACATCGGCCTCATTGAGCTCAACGAAGCGTTCGCGGCGCAGAGCCTTGCCGTTGTGCGGGAGCTGGGCCTCAACCGGGAGATCCTCAACGTCAACGGCGGAGCCATTGCGCTAGGGCACCCGCTCGGCTGTTCCGGGACCCGGATAGCAGTGACGCTTGTCTACGAGATGCTGCGGAGAAACACCAGGTACGGGCTCGCGACCATCTGCGTTGCGGGTGGCCTCGGCGTGTCAGCGATCTTCGAGAATCTGTGCGTGTGAGAACGGGAGGTTCAGTCTATGGCTTGTGACAAGTACAGAAGCATCGAGGACGCAATAGCCATGGTCAAGCCGGGGTCGCGCGTCATGGTCGGGAGCTTTGGCCTGGCCGGATATCCCGAGGAGTTGATCGAGGCTCTTTCTGCAAGTGGAACGGGGGAGCTGACGATCATCAGCAACGATCTCGGTACGCCCGGCGTCGGGCTTGGCAAGCTGCTCACCAACAACCAGATCCGATCGTTGATCGGGACCTACTACAACTGGAATCCAGAGGTAGCCGTCGCCTACAATGAAGGCCGGATCAGCGTGAAACTGGTCCCCCAGGGGACGTTCGCCGAAGCCATTAGAGCCGCCGGCGTGGGCATACCGGCTTTCTTCACGCCGACGGGAGCGGGGACGGAACTCGCGGCAGGCAAGGAGACCAGAGAATTGGGCGGCAGGGCATGTGTCCTTGAAGAATCCATCCATGCCGACGTGGCCCTCATCAAGGCCTACAAGGCCGACGAGCTGGGCAATCTGGTCTACTACAAGACGGCTCGCAACTTCAACCCTGTCATGGCGATGGCGGCAGACACTGTCATAGCCGAAGTCGAAGAGATCGTTCCTGTGGGATCCCTGGACCCGGAGTGCATCGTGACCCCCCACATGTACGTGGACGTGCTGACGATGAGAAAGAGCTGACATGCAGACGATACTCGAACAGCAGGCCAAAGAACGTATAGCATCGACGATTGCGCGTTACTTCGACAGCAAAGCCCGGGATGGGAGACTCTTCATCAACCTTGGGGTCGGTATTCCGACCCTGGTGGCCAACTACGTCACGAGCCCCAACATCTACGTGCAGGCAGAAAATGGGATGCTCGGCGTCGGCTGTGCCGCACCCGAAGGCCAGATGGACCACGACCTCATCAACGCCGGCAGGACGTGCATCACGGAGACTCCCGGTTGCTCCTACATGGACAGCGCTGCGTCCTTTGGCATGATCCGCGGCGGCCACGTTGACGCAACGGTCATCGGCGCGTTTGAGGTCGATCAGAAAGGGAACATTGCCAACTGGATCATCCCCAATGGAAAGCAGCTTGGGGTCGGCGGGGCGATGGACCTCGTGACGGGCGCACGGGAAGTTGTCATTGCCATGCAGCATACCAGCAAGAACGGCAAGCCCAAGATGGTCAAGCAATGCACGCTCCCCATCACCGGCATCGGCGAGGCCGACATGGTCGTCACCGAATACGCCGTGTTTGTCTTCGACAAGGGCAGACTGGTCCTCAAGGAAATAGCCCCCGGAATCACCCTCGAAGAGCTCAGAGCCATAACCGACGCCGACTTCGACGTGTAACATCCTCGGGACGGTTCCAAAGTGTAACATTCTCGGGACGGTTCCAACGTGTAACATTCTCAACGACAGCCTGAACTGGGGGAGAGATTATGTCAGACACATGGTTCGTGTGGATGGTCCGGCTGGATGAGTAGACAAGCGAGAATCCGGATTCCCGACGGCGTCTATCATGTGACGACGCACGGCGATGGCGACATGATGATCTTCGAGGGGCCGTCCGAGAAGTGGCGACTGCTTGACCTGCTGGCGGATACGGTCAGAGAGCTGGACTGGGCCATGTATGCCTGGTGTGTCATGGGGAATCATTATCACTTTTTGCTGAAGACGCCTGACGACAATCTGTCGGAAGGAATGCACCACATCAACATGACCTATGGCGAGTGGTACAACATGTCCCGGGGACGTCACGGTCATGTATTTCAGGACCGTTTCTTCTCGATTCTGATCACGCAGGACAGTCATCTTCTCGAGGCCTCGCGCTACGTTGTGCTGAATCCATTGAGGGTGGGCCTTGTGGCCGCTCCTCAGGAGTGGCCATGGAGTAGCTACAGCACTGCCGTACTTGGCGTACCCTCTCGCGTTTCGCTGAGGGATCGGGCATTGATGAGGATGTTTGGTCGGCAAGAAGCCGAGTCCCGAGACCTCTATGGGGAGTTTGTCCACGCAGGCATCGGGCTCAAGAAGCCGGACGTTCTCCTCACCGGCAGGGCCAGGCGATGGGCTCAATCCGGCGATTATGCTTGCTCAGAGAGCGGCCTCGATGCTGTTCGGCGCAAGCCCGTGCGTGGCCTGACCCCCGACATGACCGAGATCTCCCGTGTCGCCAGTCTCCACCAGCAGGGGCTGACCCTAAGAGAGATCGCTGCCGCGCTGGGCATAAGTCACATGACGGTGCGGCGTTATCTGACGCGCGACGCCGAAAGGACAAGACTGTAACATTCTCGGCATAAATGGAACCGTCCCGAAGTGTAACATTCTTGGGAACGGGGGCCCGGCGCAGTTGGCCGGGCCCCCTGTCGTTAGTAGTTGAACTGCTGTACGAGGTATGACGGGTTGAGCTTCTCGCCGGTGGCGTGTTGGATCATAGTGTTCCATGAGTACTTCGCGCCGTGAGTGAAGACGTTGTCGACGAACCAGCGGCCACCTTCGGGCGTCAGGACCTTGCCCTCGGCGTTGGCGCGCAGGGTGTGGTCGAGCTGGGAGGCGAGCATCTCGCCGAGCAGGTAGTTGTGGTAGTAGACGGGGGCCATGGCGAAGTGGTACTTTGCTGCCCAGTCGGGCTTCTCGAAGCGTTCCTCGGGGGCGTTGACGTACTGGATGTTTTGGACGCCTTGGTACCAGAGCCGGCTGTCACTCTTCTCGGTGCGGTACAGCTCATGCTCGAAGAGCGCGAAGTGGGTGATCCACCGAGTGGAGACGAGCATCTGGTTACGGATGGCGACAGGCAGGTCGCCCTGCAGCCTCTGGAAGTCGGCGTCATCGATGCCCACCATCTGCTTGTACCACCTGGGGTCGCGGGCCATGCGCCCAAAGAACATGGCGACAGCTTCCGTCGTGAAGATATGCGCTGGTTGACGCAGGACCTCGGGAAGCGACATGTCGGTGTACTTGTCGTAGCAAGCGTGGCCCATTTCGTGCAGGAGGGTCTCCATTTCCGTCTCGTTGGGGCGCAGGTTGGCCAGGACGCGGACGTCGCCCTTGTTGTCGATGTGCATGCAGAAAGCGTGCTGGTCCTTGCCCGCGCGCTCGTAGAGGTCGCTGCGCACGATAATATCGCGGATGTCCAGCCCGATAGCATCGTAGGTCGTTGTCGCAAGTTCCTCGATGATATGGTCGCCCTTGCCCTCGAAATACACGCTGAGATCGACGTCCGAGGTGCGGGGAGCCTCCTGGAAGAACATGTCGCTCATGTGCCAGGGCATCAGCCTGGAAGGGTCGACGCCCAGCCGCTGGCCGACCGCCTGGTCGATAGAGTCCTTGACGCGACGGAACAGCGTATCAGTCTGGCCGCGGTAGCTTTCGAGCGTCTGCTTGAGCCACATACCGTCGAACTCCTGGAGCCGGACCTCCATGTCATAGTAGTTGGCGTAGCCCAGCTTGACGGCGGACTCGTTCCGGAGCTTGATGAGCTCCAAGAGGCCAGGTTCGAGCACTGGGCCGACCTGCTTGCCGGCGAGCCAAGCCTTCTTGCGAAGGTCATTGTCGTTGCTGCACCGGAGGATCTCCTCGATCTGCTTGTTGTTGACTTCTCTGCCATCGATGGTTCCGCGAAACTTCGTCGTGATGCCCTGAAGGGCGATCTGCTTGCTGACCAGCTGCTGAAGCATCTCCTTGTCCAGCTGGTTTTCGACCATCATGTCGTGAATGATGGTCAACTGTCTGCGCTCGAACTTTTCGAGGTCACCAGCGGCGAGCATGGAGTTCACGGTGTCGAAGCGCTGCTTGTCGGCCAGGAAGAGCCGCAGCTCCAGGTCGGCATGCTCCGCTTGAGCGGCGTACTCGTCCTTCCCGCTCGTCGACAGGTTCCACGCGGCGATGTTGCACTGATAGGACAGTGTGTTGAGCTGTTCATTGAGTTCCTTCAGATACATGGCCTTTTCCATGGGTACCTCCTAGGATAGGTACAGTTTACGAAGGAATGTGCGAATGCAACAGGCCGGCAGAGGAGCGACCGGACGAGGCTCTGGCTTGAAGAGGCCGCGTTTGACACGTTTTCGGGGCGGCATATACTTCAACTGTTCTCTGGGGCAGGGTGAAATTCCCGACCGGTGGTAGTAGCGAAGAGCTTAGCCCACGAGCCGCTGCGGCGGTAGGACCTGGTGCGATTCCAGAGCCGACAGTACAGTCTGGACGGGAAGAGACGTCGGCTTTCCGTGCCCCCAGGGTTGATTGCAGCTGCAAGGCTGCGCCCACTATGGAGGTAGAGAATGGAACCGAGAAAGCTGCGTGTGCTCGCCCTGACCGGTATGCTGGCCGCCGTCGGGTACGTGCTTCAATTGTTGGAGTTCCCCCTGATGCCTGCTGCGGCGCCATATCTGAAGTTCGATTTCGGCGATATCGCCGCAGTCATAGCTGGTACGACCATGGGGCCGGGTGCGGCCGTACTTACGGCCGTAGTGAAGGGCATCCTGTGGGCGCTAATTGGCAGAGGAGAAAGTGGCGTGGTCGGGGCGAGCATGAACACGGCGGCAGTCATCGTTTTTGCGCTTCCGTTCTCGCTGTTGGCCCGCTCGGGCAAAATTGGGGTCAAGATCGCCGCCGCCGCCATGGGCACTGTATTGATGACCGCCGTCATGGTTGGACTGAACCTGGTAGTAGACCCGTGGTTCCTCAAGATACCGATTGAAGCGGTAAGAGCGCTTATTGTATTCCCGATCATCCCCTTCAACCTGATCCGGGGTACCCTCAATGGAGGCGCATCTGTGCTGGTCATCCTTATTCTTCAGCGGACGGCCATCTTCCGAACGAACGGCTAGCTCTGGTGTCTGACAACAACTCACAGGGGCAACAGCGAAGCTGCTGTTCTTGCCTCACGGGGTGCCGAGCATATACTGTCCTCATGCGCCGGGCTTGGTATGACCGGCATTCCGTGAGGTGAAATGTGAACTCAGCAGATATTCGAGAAGGTTATCTCCGGTTCTTCGAGGGATACGACCACCTGAGATTGGCCAGCGCTCCCCTGCTTTCGCCCGACCGGACACTGCTCTTTACCGCAGCCGGCATGGTCCCGCTGAAGCAGTTCTACCTGGGGGAGGTGGCTCCTCCGAGCCCGCGCATGACGTCGGATCAGAAATGCATCCGAACGAACGACATCGAGCGGGTCGGCCGGACGGCACGTCACCACACCTTCTTCGAGATGCTGGGCAACTTCTCCATCGGCAACTATTTCAAGGACGACGCCATCGCGATGGCCTATGAGTACTCGACGAAGGTCCTCGGCCTGTCAGCTGACCGTATCTGGGTAACCATATATGAGGATGACCTCCAGACGGCGGACATCTGGCAGAAGGTCGGCATTCCGCGCGAGCGGATTGTGCCGATGGGCGCTGACGACAACTTCTGGACCATGGGCCCCGTCGGTCCGTGTGGTCCCTGCAGCGAGCTGTACATCGACCGTGGGGTGCGTCACCCGGGCGACGAGAACCAGCAGATGGGCGACGAGGGAGACCGGTTCCTTGAGTACTGGAACCTGGTGTTCACGCAGTTCGACCGGCAACCCGACGGTTCGCTGAAGCCTCTTGCCCGCAAGAACATCGACACCGGTCTGGGTCTCGAGCGCATGACGAGCATCATCGAGGATACCGACACCGACTTCGAGACGGACGGTTTCCAGCCCATCATCCAGACGGTGGCGGACCTGTCACACCAGGAATATGGGGGGGATCCGCGGGTGACGTCACGCATGAAGACCATCGCCGACCACGTGCGCGCCTGCACGTTCCTCATGGCGGAGAACCTTCTGCCCAGCAATGAGAAGCAGGGCTATGTCCTGCGCCGCCTCCTGCGGCGTTCTCAGGCGCTGGGTCGGATGATCGGCATCGAGGGCGCGTTCATGGGCAAGGTCGCGGACACGGTGATCGACCTCATGAAGGGGCCGTTCCCCGAGTTGGTCGCCGAGAGCGAGCGCATCAAGAGGGACATGGATATCGAGGAGCAGCGGTTCGACCACACGCTCCGGGAGGGGCTGGTGGAGTTCACCAGGGCCGTCGAGGCCGTGCGCCGGGACGGGAGCGACACCATGCCCGGTAAGACCGCGTTCTACCTTCACGACACGATGGGCTTCCCAATCGAACTGACGGCTGACCTGCTACGGGACGCTGGGCTCGAGCTGGACCGCGAAGGTTTCGACGTCCTGCTGAACGACCAGCGGCATGGCGGCAGCGAGTCGTCGGGTGTTGAAGAGGCAAGCCGCGAACGAACCGGGTACATCAAGGTCAGAGGCGCGGTCGGTACTTCGCATTTCGTCGGCTATGAAACGCTGTCGGCCGAGGCTGTGGTCACGGGCCTCCTGAAGGGCGGCGAATCCGCCAGCAGTGCGCAGGTGGGCGATCATGTCGGGCTCGTCCTTTCTTCGACCCCCTTCTACGGCGAGAAGGGTGGCCAGGTCGGCGACACGGGTGTCATCACGACGCAGGGTGCGCGCTTCGAGGTCACGGACACCAAGACTCCTGTAGAAGGGTTGATCATCCACGAAGGCGTCCTGGTCGAAGGTGCTATCGCGGCGGGAGACACCGCGCGCGCTGAAGTGGACCCGGGGCGGCGGAAGGCGATCGCGAGGGCCCATACGGCGACACACCTCCTTCAGGCCGCTCTGCGCTCCATCGACCCGACCGTCCGGCAGAAGGGTTCCAAGGTCATGCCTGACGAGTTCCATTTCGACTTCAGTTTCCGCGGGAGCCTGGGCGCGGACGACCGCAAGGCACTGGAAGAAAAGGTGCTGGGGTTCATCACAGCCAACGCTGTGGTGCGCACGGACGTCATGCCCATCGAAGAAGCGCACAAGACGGGTGCTCTGGCATTCTTTGGCGAGAAGTACGGGGAGGCCGTGCGCGTGGTTGCGGTCGACGGCATCTCGAAGGAGCTGTGCGGCGGAACGCACGTCACCGCGACGGGCAATATCGGCTTCCTGCACATACGTTCCATGCGCAGTATCGGGACGGATACGAAGCGCATCGAGGCTTCCGTCGGGCTGGGCGCTCTGCAGGAGTTCTGGGCGTACCAGGAGGGCCTGGAACGGGCCGCAGGGACACTGAACTGTGGATCGGTTCCGGCAGAGGTGACGCGCGCGGTGGAAGACCTCACGGCTCTGGTGAAGGAACGCGACCGCCGCATCGAAGGGCTCATCGCCGCAGCGACCGACCGCCGTGTGCGTGACCTGATCGCCCAGCCGGCAACTGTCAAGGGTCAGCCGGTGGTTGTGGCCACGTTCGAGGGTCTGACCGCCGAAGCGCTGCGCAGTGCAGGTGATATGGCCGAGCAGCAGCTGGGAGACGGCGTATTCATCGGCATGCTCTCCGGCGGAGACGGCTTCACCGTCATCAAGGTGTTCGGTACGGCCAGCGCGACGTTCTCGGCACGCGACATCTTCAAGGCCCTGACCGACAAGGTTGGTGGCAAGGGTGGTGGCAATGACCGCATGTGCCAGGGCCGAATAGCAGGCTTGCCGACCGCAGAGGAACTGGAGGCACTGCTTGGCTGACGGTCCATCTGGCTCGCAGGTCGTTCTCTGCCTCGACGTGGGCGAGCGCCACATAGGCCTTGCCCGGACGGTGGCGGATGTGGGGACAGCCTTCCCTGCTGGCTCCATCGACATGGGACGCCCAACCGCAACGGCACGGACCGTGGTCGACCGCGTCGTGCTTGAGGGTGCAGGTTGCCTGGTTGTCGGCCTGCCGCTTGGGCTGGACGGAGCAGACTCGATGGAGACACGCAAGGTACGGCGCTTCGTTGGCTTCGTCCGCAAGGAGCTGACTGCAAGGGGCCTCAACAGAACGGTGCACATCGAGCTCGTGGACGAGCGCCTGTCGTCGGTCGCTGTCGGGCGGGCCGCGGCGAGCGAGGGTCTGTCGGGTGCCGCTGGGCGTGCGACCAAGGATCAGTGGGAGGCCGTCTATATCCTGCAAGGCTATCTTGACCGTACCTCACCGGTGCCGCGCGAACGTGACTGACATGGACGAAGACAAGCAGAACACGCCTGAGCCCGCGGAGCCCAGCACCGGTCGGTCGCCGCGCGGCGTGCCGGTCAGGGCCGCGCGCATCGTCGGTGTCCTGCTGACCCTCGCGATCATCGCCGGGGCGGTCGGCTGGGTGCGATTCACGCACATTGTCCCGGCCGAAGGGCCGGGCGCATACGTCGACGTCCATCCCGGGGACAGCGTGACCGCGATCAGCCAGTGGGTGTTTGACCTCGGCATGACGTCCTTCCCCAGGCTCTGCGCTGGTACTGGCGGCTGAGACGCGGTGGCTCCCTGCGCGAGGGGCGCTATGTGCTTGAGGGTCTCGGTGACATGGAAGCGGTGTACCAGCTCCTTGTGTCGGGTTCGCCTCTCACGGCGCGCGTGACGTTTCCCGAAGGCTATACGATCCACCAGATGGCTGCGCGCCTCGAGGAACAGGCTGGCATCACGGCGGATGATTTCCTGAAGGCCGCCACGGACGACCAAGGCAAGCTCTTGGAGGGGCATCTCTTCCCCGATACGTACGAGTTCCTGTACGCGGGTGACGCTGCCGTGGTCGTCGCACGCATGTTGAGCAGGTTCGCGGACGTCGTCCCTTCCGACTGGGCGGCTCAGGCAGCGAAGCGTGGCCTGACGGGCGACCAGCTGGTCACCGTTGCCTCCATCGTCGAGCGGGAAGCCAGGTATGACGCGGAACGTCCGCTGGTCGCCAGCGTCATCTTCAACCGTCTGGCGGACAAGATGCTGCTACAGATGGATGCCACGCTCGGGTATGTCCTCCCCAGCCACGACGGCTTCTACACCTATGAGGAGTTGAAGCAGGACTCCCCATACAACACTTACCTGCATCCCGGATTGCCACCGACCCCCATCTGCAATCCGGGCTTGGCGTCGCTGAATGCTGCAGCGCATGCCCCCGCAAGCACGTACTACTACTTCCTGGCCAAGCCTGACGGTCACTGCGTTTTCGCCCGAACGTTCGCCGAACACGCCCGCAATATGCGGTTGTATCTCTCTGGAGGCAATTGAGATGACACGTCCTATTCTCGTAGGCATCGCCGGCGGCTCCGGCTCGGGCAAGACCACCGTCGCCGAGAAGATCATGCATGAGACCGCACAGCCGGTCGTCTTCCTCAAACAGGATTCGTACTACAGGAACTTCGATGGACTGTCCATCGAGGAGAAGCGTGGCATCAACTATGACCATCCCAGCGCCTATGACGATGACCTGCTGATTGAGCATCTTCAGCGTCTGACCCATGGCGAGGCGGTCGACGTGCCCGTGTACAGCTACGCCCGCTATGAGCGCGAGCCCTGGACCGAGCACGTCGAGCCTCAGCCCGTTATCATCCTCGAGGGGATCCTCGTGCTGGAGAACGCGGCGCTGCGTGACCTGCTGGACATCAAGCTCTACGTGGACACGGACGCCGACGTCCGGTTCATCCGCCGTCTCTTGCGGGACACCCGCGAGAGGGGCCGCACGGTCGACTCCGTGGTGGCGCAGTACATGGACGTCGTCCGGCCGATGCACCTCCAGTTTGTGGAACCGACCAAGAGATATGCGGACCTGATCATTCCCGAAGGAGGCTTCAATCTGGTCGCCATCGACGTCATCGTCAGCAAGTTGCAGCACTTTCTGAATTCTGTAGACTGATGGAAGTAGTCGCCAGGTTCCGCGTGCCGAACGGAGACGTGTGGTTCGTTCAGACGGTCCTGACCGACTGCGAGGGGCAGGCTGTCGTGTCGCTTGGCGAACGGGAGGCTGACGAGAGCATCATGAGTGTCCTCTATGATGACTCTGCCGAGGGCGAGCTAGCGCCGCTGGTTGCATATTTGACGACGGTTGGTAAGATAATGCCAGTGTCTCAACAGAAGGCTTGACTGGGGGAGTGGAATTGGTCAGTTCTGACGAGGAGCGGTTGCGCAACCAGATTGAGGAGTTTGTGGGCCGTCGCGACTATGACGCGGCCCTTCGTTTCGCTGCGCGCGAGGCCGACCATGCCTATGGACGGCAGCGATATGCACAGGGCATCGACGTTCTGGGCGTGCTCATCCAGATCCTCAAGGACCGGAAAGTCGCACTGTGGAACATCTACGTCAGTGCCTATCAGAAAATCGTGGGCCTCGACAACCAGCTGGGAGACAAGTCCGCCACGATACGCGACCTGATCGAGCTGTCCCGCTATTGCATCAAGGAGGGCGACTTCGACAAGGCGCTGGCAGCCGGCAACTCCGCCATCAGCATCGACGCCCGCAGCACCGACGCCCTGAACCAGAAGGCGCGTGTGCTTGCGTACCGTCGTGACTATGTCCAGGCCTTCAAGGTGCTGGACCAGAGCTTGGAGGTGGGCCCCCAGAATCCGCGCACGCTCTATCTGAAGGCGACCATTCTGGGCAACAACGGCAAGTTCGCCGACGCGCTCGCTGTGTACGAGCAGTTGCGCATGTCCGAGCCGTCCCATCCGGGGCTTGGCAAGGCTATTGCGGAGATGCGGCGCCAGATCAACTGGAAGGTCAAGGCCGTGGAGGGGCCTTCGAGCGGCATGCGCGCGTCACAGCCCTCGGAACTCGACCGCGTGCCCGCGATTGAGCGCAAGTCCAAGTCGATCGAACCGGACGATTCGACGAGGACTGCTCTCGAGACACTGTACGACGAGGCGGGCGTGGGCGAGTCCATGGTGGGTGCCCTCCCTGCGTCAGAGCCGCCGGTGTCGTTGCCGTCGGAGGAAGCTGCCCCGTGGTCCGCCCCACAGGAGAGGGTCTCGGACGCTCAGAAGACCGACGGCGAATCGTCCCAGCCGGATGTCGTGCGCGACCTGGCACCCGACATGTCGGGTGAAGTGAAGATGGAGACCATCTCCCTACCACATCAGGCATGGATGAAACCGGAGGAGGAGCCCCCGACTGCTGTCAGGCGCTTCGTGCCTTCCGAGGCCGCCGGGCTGACCGTCATGTCCCCCGAGGAACTCAGGTTGGCCTCTCTCCGCAAGGAAGAGGAGGCAGCGGCCCATCCCGTGCGGGCGAACGCGGCGGCCACTGAGTCGGTTTCGCGGGCGGCAGTCACCGCGCCACCTTCCCCGGTACCCGGGCAGGAGGCCGAGTGGCAGTTGATCGGCATCCTGAGGGATATCAGCCAGGGCACGATGGAGCGGGATGATCTGATGCAACGCCTTTCCGACGCGGGCAGCATGACCATCCCACTGGCGCTGGGAGTCCTGTATTTCAACTTCCTGCGCAGTCCCCAGGACGCAGGGGCCATGAGTGACCTCCTGACGTGGCTGGGACGCAGCGGCTACACGCACCTTCCCCTGTTCATCGTCGAGGAGGCTGCTGCGCAGGGAGCCAGGATCGACTTCCACGACCCGCAGATCGCTTCCATTGTCCTGTCTGCCGACGGAGCGGGGATGGCTGCCGACCTGAGGACGCGCAAGGCCGAACTCTTGCTCGAGCGCGGCGACACCGCATCGTATGTACGGGAGGAACTGGGCATGGTACGACAGGCCGCCGAGTCTGCTTCTGCCGAAGGCATCGTGCGCCAGCTTGTTCAAGTCCTGGAGCACTGCCTGGCCGATGATGCCTGTACGCAGGAGGTCCTTGCCACCGCCACGGAACTGGGCGTGCTGGACCAGTTGGTCGAGCGCGTCAGCCTGGACGCGAACATGGCGAAGGCGCCGCCGCTGGAGGCTGCGATCGTCGAACGGCTGGGGCGTACGGGTGTCGATGAGTCCACATTCCTGAACAACGAGGGGCTATTCCAGCATGTCACGCTCAGTGTGGAGAAGTCGGCCATCCTGCGTCGTGTTCTGGGGAGCGCCACTAACCCGACGGTTCGGCGGAAGGTCCTCCAATCCTTGCTTATCCTGGGAACCCCCAACATGGCTGAGTTCACCGAACTGGTGGGGCTCATGGCCAGGGAGCACGATACGAGCAACGCGGCCTATCTCATCCAGTACCTGGTGGACCACCGGCAGGAGGTTACGGACGGCCGATTCCTGCTGGAGAGACTTGCCCACCTCGTCCCAACAGACTTCGAGAGCAGATATGGGCTGGGTCTGGCGGCCGAACAGCTTGGGGTTCACGATGCCGCTGCAGGGTACTTTGTTGCCGCCATCCGGGCTCATCCCGGGGATCCCGACACGGTGCAGCGTGCCCTGGAGGCGATTCTCGCATGCGGCGAGTACGACCTCATCGCCGATGCGGCGTCGCTGTCGCAGTTGTCTCCTGCCGATGTGGAAGGCCTGGTAGACAAGGCAGCCGCCGAGACGGCCGACATCACTGCCGGTTCGGTCGAGCAGCGCCT
>JAPLGK010000233.1 GCA_026390195.1 Caldisericota bacterium | reverse complement strand
CACCAAAACGGTCATGGATGTGCGTCCAGGGCTTGACGTCGGCCTGGTGTTCCAGAATCCGGATAACCAGCTGGTGGCGACGACTGTCGAGGACGATGTCGCTTTTGGACTCGAGAACCTCGAGCTTCCCCATGCCGAAATGGTACAGCGCGTTGGGGATGCATTGCACCTCCTTGGCTTGGAACAGTTTCGCGACTACCCCCCTCATCGTCTTTCCGGTGGGCAGAAGCAGAAAGTGGCTATTGCTGGAGTGCTTGCTATGAAGCCTTCATTCCTCATTCTGGACGAGGCAACTTCTCTCCTGGACCCGACCAATCGCCGCGAGGTGATGCAGACGGTGCTCCGCCTGAACAATGAGTTGGGAATCGGCATCGTCGTGGTCACTCATCTCCTGGACGAAGTGCTCGTTGCGTCGCGCGTAGGCGTACTGGCGAACGGAGCGGTTGCGGCCTGGGACTCGCCACGTGCCATCTTCTCGAATCCGGCGGTCGTGGAGCTGGGAGACCTGGTGCTTCCACTGAGCGCCCGAGCTTCGTTCCTCATGCAGGAGCGCTGGACGGACTTCCCGTTGTGTCTGACCCCTGAGGAATTTGCGGGAGCGGCATGTCAATTGAGCTGAAGAACGTCGATTATGTTTACGACAGTGGTGAGCCCTTTGAGTACTTCGCGCTCCGGGGGATCAGCATGCACATCGACGATGGTGCCTTCGTGGGCATCGTGGGAAGAACGGGTTCGGGCAAGTCGACGCTGGTCGAGCACCTGAACGGGCTCCTGTTTTCGGCACGGGGTGACGTTATTGTCGATGATGAGATCGTTTCCAACGAGCGGACAGTGCTTGCCAAGGTACGCCGCAGAGTCGGCATCGTGTTCCAGTATCCCGAGGACCAGTTTTTTGCCGAGACTATCTTTGAAGAGGTAGCCTTTGGCTGCCGCAACTATGGGTTCAGCAAGGAGCAGGTCGACGAAAGCGTTCACAAGGCGATGAGCACCGTCGGTCTTGATCCGGAGCGCTTCCTGTCATTGTCTCCCTTTCAGCTAAGTGGGGGAGAACAGCGTCGCGTGGCCATCGCCTCGGTCATCGCGATGGGTCAGAAGTACATCGTGCTCGATGAACCCACAGCGGGGCTCGACTCTGGCTCCAAGCTCGCCGTCCTGGCCGAGCTGGAGTCACTGCGCCAGACCGCGAATGTCACCGTGATTCTTGTATCCCACAACATGGACGAGGTTGCCGAGTTCTGCAAGGAGGTGGTCGTCCTTGACGGAGGAACAGTGGCGTTCCAGGGATCGACCGACGCGTTCTTTCGTGACGCGGACCTGGTCGACAGAACGGGTCTGGAACTTCCGGAGAGCTACCGCCTTGCGCGTGCACTCAAGGAGTGCGGAAGCCCCCTCACAGTGAATGAGCGCTCGACGGGCCGGATGCTGGACTCGTTGAGGCTGTGCGTCTCTGACCTGGGAGGAGCATAGTGGCGCTGTCTCGCAGTTTTGTTCTTGGTCAGCACTACCCTGGGACTTCGGTCGTGCACCGGTCTGGCGCTCTGGTGAAGCTTGTTTCGACTATTGCTCTCATGATTGGGGTCTTTGTCGCGACCAAGACAGTGCAGTATGTTCCTATTGCCTTTTTCCTGGTTGTTGGCATCGGGGTTTCGAGGATACCCCTGCGTTTTTTTGCCCGCGGCCTCAAGCCCATCCTGTTTCTCATTGTGCTCACCGTAGTGGTGCAGATATTCTTCACTCCCGGCCCACCTATCTGGCAGTTCTGGTTTGTTCGAGTCACGCGGGAGGGATTGGGACTGGCCGGCTTCATTCTCTGCAGGTTGGTCCTGCTGACGCTGGTGAGCGTCTTGCTCACCGCGAGTACTTCTCCCATAGAGCTGACCGACGCCGTGTCGGATCTGCTGAAGCCCCTGAGCCATGTTGGCCTGCCTTCTGCCGAAATTGCTCTTGTCATGAGCATCGCCATGCGGTTTGTGCCCACGATTCTCGAGGAGACCGAACGCATCATACGTGCTCAGGTTTCGCGGGGAGCCCGGATTGGGGAAGGCAGCCTCGTCGCGCGTATGAAGAGCTTCATCCCAATCCTGATACCCTTGTTTGTTTCCTCCTTTCGCCGGGCAGACGACCTGGCCGTGGCGATGGAGGCAAGGGGCTTTCGCGTAGGAAGTCCCCGAACAAGATATCATGCACGTCACTTCCAGTACTTCGATGCTTTCATTCTTCTTGGAACAGCAGCTGCTCTGTCTGGGGTCATCCTGTGGCGCCTGTTCCTGTAACGGTGCGCATGGACATAGCCTACGACGGCTCCTTCACCTGTGGCTTCCAGAAGCAGGAGTCCTTGGTGAGTGTGCAGGGCACCGTCGAGAGGGCGCTGAAGGCCGTTTGTGGATCGTACATTCCTGTGGCTGGGGCGTCACGAACCGACAGAGGCGTCCACGCGCTTCAGAATGTTGTGAGTTTCGTTCTGCGCGACGAAGCTCTCTATGAGCGCGTCGTACGGCGCCTTCCTGTCGTGATGCCCGAGTGGCTCACGATTCGTGGTTGCGTTCGTGAGAGTGCCAACTTCAGCGCCCGGTATTCTGCAGTGGGAAAGTCCTACGCCTACGTGTTCATCAAGGAAGGAGAGTGGACCCCATTCCTCGCTCGGTATGCGTATCGACTCGAGTATCCTGTCAAGACTGCTGCGATGAATGAGGCTGCGCATGCGCTGCTTGGAACGCATGATTTCAAGGGGTTCGGGAACATCGATCCGAGCAGACCGCATCGGGACACGAGGTGCACGCTGAGCACGGCTGATGTCGTCGAAACGGATAGGGCGGTTATCTTCATGGTCTCGGGCGACCATTTCCTGTATCATATGGTACGCCGCATGGCGTACTTCGTTCTCAAGGCCGGGCAAGGGAGGATCGGTGTTGAAACGTGGAACAATGCGTTTGCCGGACCCGACATCCCGTATACGCGGCAGGTGATGGCGGGTGGTGGCCTCTACCTGGTTGCCGTCGATTACGCTTGATGGCTGCTGCGCGGGGCATATGATCATCTGCCCGAACCCTCTCCGGGCATATGGGTCTACCATCGTTTGCAGCCCCAAGGCGTTGACTAATCGCGGGTTTGTGGTAATCTAGTAAAGAATTCACCAGGAGGATATGAATGAAGACAACGTTTTTTAGACCGGAGACGGTTACCCGTCGCTGGATTCTGATTGATGCTACGGACCAGAGCGTTGGACGACTTGCGGTGATCATTGCCAACATTCTTCGTGGCAAGGACAGACCAGAGTTCACGCCGAATGCTATGATTGGCGACAACGTTATCGTTGTCAACGCCTCGAAGCTGGCAATCGATCCCAAGAAGGGTATGCAGACTATGCACTATCATCACTCGTTCTACCCAGGTGGCCTGAAGGCCACGAATTGGAACAAGATGCTTGAGACGCGGTCAGACTTCCTGCTCAAGCGTGTGGTTCGCGGCATGCTGCCCAAGAACACACTTGGCAAGGAACTGCTCAGCAACCTGCGCGTCTATCAGGGGCCCGAGCATCCTCACCAGGCTCAGAAACCTGTTGAGTTCAAGACTAACTAGGGAGGATGCTGTGGCAACTACTCAGATTTGGGGAACGGGTAAGAGAAAGACTGCCATTGCGCGCGTTCATCTCGTTACAGGAACCGGCAAGATCGTCGTTAATGGCAAGCCGGTCGAGGTCTACTTTCCAGTCCAGACGGTGTCCATGAAAACCATGGCCGCCTTTGCGGTCATGGGGGGTACGCCTGCGTTTGATGCGATTGTGAGCGTTGCCGGTGGCGGCTTCAATGGCCAGGCCGAAGCCGTTCGCCATGGAATTGCCCGCGCGCTGGTTGAGCAGAACCCGGAAAACAAGCCGGTTCTGAAGAAGGCCAGGCTTCTGACGCGCGATGCTCGCATCAAAGAGCGCAAGAAGTACGGTCTCTTGGGCGCCCGCAAGGCTACTCAGTACAGGAAACGTTAGACAAGTTTTCCGCAGTCCACGGGGCAGCAGGACATTGTGCCTGCTGCCTTTCTTGATACCTTGTAGGTACGCTTATGCAGTGGAGGAAACCAACGATGAGGATTCACGATACGCTGATGCGCAAGACCGTCGAACTCGTGCCCCGTGAGCCAGGCAAAATCACAATGTATGTATGCGGGGTTACGCCGTATGCCTCGGCACACATCGGGCATGCGCGGACGGCCGTCGTCTACGATCTTCTGAAACGCTACCTCCGGCACGCCGGCTTTGCCGTGACCCACGTCAGCAACTACACGGACGTCGACGACAAAATCATCCGACGGGCTCAGGAGCAGGGGGTTGTGCCCCTCGATCTTTCTGCTCGCTACATCAGCGAATACCTTGAGGATATGGCGGCACTGAATGTTCTTCCTCCCGACATCACGCCACGGGTATCGGAAAGCATCCAGGACATTATCAACCTCATTGGTCGCATCATCGCAAATGGTTATGCCTATGTCTCAAGAGACGGCGTCTACTTCTCTGTTCGCAAGTTTGATCGCTATGGCTGTCTTTCGGGCCGTTCTGTCGACGAGATGCGCAGCGGGGCCCGGGTAGAAGTGAACGAAGCGAAAGAGGACCCACTGGATTTTGCTCTGTGGAAGTTCGCAAAACCGGGCGAGATCTCATGGGACAGCCCTTGGGGAAAGGGTCGCCCGGGATGGCATATTGAGTGTTCGGCGATGAGTCTGAGACATCTCGGAGCAGGGTTCGACATTCACGGGGGAGGCGAGGATCTCATCTTCCCTCACCATGAGAACGAGATAGCGCAAAGCGAGGCAGCCTTGGACGGACAGCAGTTTGTTCGCTACTGGATGCACTCCGGAATGGTCAACATGGGCGGCGAGAAGATGTCGAAGTCGGTCGGCAATGTCACGACCGTGCGCGAACTGCTGGAGCAATATCCAGGGCAGGTCGTCCGGCTCTATCTTCTACAGACGTCATACGAGAAACCTCTGAAGTTCAGCATTTCGGGGTTTGGGCAGGCGTTCACAAACTATGAGCGCATGGCAGAGTTCGAAGCGTTTCTGCAAGGATTGGCCCAGGCGTCTCATGACATCGTCAAGGAGGAGTTTGAGAGCATATGTTCCGGTTTCCTCGGCGAGTTCGACGCTTCGCTGGCAGACAATCTCAACACGTCCCGTGCGTTCGCTGCCGTCTACGAATTCATGACTCGAGTCCGCCGCATGGCTTCAGAACGGCCGCTTGATGGATCAGAGGCTTCTCGTGCACTCGAAGCCTTCCGGTCCGCGCTGTGGGTGCTTGGGCTCGATCAGACGTGCGACTACATGGAACACAAGTCCAGTCTTCTTGCCGGCAAGCAGCATGCGCTCATGGCCGTCGCCGTTGAGGTTGGAGCTGCGGTGGATGATCACGACTCCACGAGCGGTCTTCTCGACGCGATTGTCATGAAGCGTCGGATCGCTCGTGAGACAGGACAGTACGACATGGCTGACCAGATCAGGGAGCGCCTCAGGAGTGTTGGTATCGCTCTGGAGGACGGTGTTGATGGTGTGAGGTATCGCATCCGTGGCTAATAGCGAACGAACGAGACTAGCAGGTATGCTTATCTACGGTAAGAACTCAGTCTTGGGTGCGCTGTCCGCTGAGCACCCGGTCGAGAAGATCATCTTTGAGTCCGGTTCCGAGAAAGACGACCGCATCCGGATGATCAAGGACGCAGCTTCACGGCAGAAAGTGCCGATGGAGTACAAGGTCGGATCCTGGTTCCAGAAGAGCCTCGGTGATGTCCCTCATCAGGGCGTCGCCGCTCAGTGCGCGCGAGTGCAGCTGCTCGACATGAACGCCCTTATGGGGGTGATGCCTCCTGAGCTCGCTCGCCGTTCAGTCGTCCTCGTGGACCAGGTCACCGATCCCCACAATTTGGGAGCGATCATCCGCGTGGTCGCTGCGTCAAGGGCCGGGGGCCTCATCGTCACAAAGGACCGGACAAGTCCATTCTCGCCAGCGGCAGTATCTGCCTCGGCCGGGACGGTATTCGGTCTTCCAATTGCCGTTGTAGCGAATCTGGCATATGCCATGGAGCGACTCAAGAAGGACGGCTATTGGCTGTACGGGCTGGACGCTGCAGATGGCCATGACTACCGGAAGGAGAAGTACGCGTGTCCATCTGCCTTCATTGTCGGTAGTGAGGGCGCTGGCATGCGTGAACTTACCAGGAAGAATGTGGACTTCTTCATCACGATTCCGATGAGGTCTGGTGTCGATTCGCTGAATGTCTCTACAGCACTCGCGGTCGTCCTCTTCCGTGCCATCGAGTCCTAGAAGCGGTCGCTCACCGGAACACGTCGAATCGCTGAGGCAGCGCTTTCTGGCGGGCGACAATACGGCATTTGAGGAGCTGCTGGGCATGTATATGCCCCTTCTCAAGTTTGTTGCCCGCAAGTACTGCACCGAGCGAGACGAACGAGACGATTGTCTCGCCGAGGCTGTCTTGGGCTTTCTACGCGCCATTCGCACCTATAATGTCCGGCGGGGCAGTCTCGACGGCTACATAGCCACTGTCGCATCGCACAGACTTATCGACATGGTACGACGAGCTGCCGGCCCTCACGTCGAGCTGTCGGACACCCTCGACGGATGGGGGAGTTCCCTCGGCGACCCCGCAGAGGCAGGAGTCCTTGACATGGTGGCGCTCGCTGTCACACTCAGCGATTGTGAACGCGGGTGTTTCGAGAGACATCTCCGAGGCGAGACGCTCGAGGTTATCGCTGCAGGACTTAAGATGCCAAAGGCGTCCGTTTCGAATGCGCTCGCGAGAGCAAAGCGGAAGCTGGGGAAAGCGCTCTCATAGGCCTGCCCCGCTCTGCAGCTTGACAGACGCGGCTTTGCACCTATACTAACTGCGATGCAGGCCGACGTAGCTCAGCTGGTAGAGCGGTTGATTTGTAATCAACTGGTCACCCGTTCAATTCGGGTCGTCGGCTCCAGTGTGGGTAGGTGGCCGAGCGGTTAATGGCGGCAGAC
>JAPLGK010000039.1 GCA_026390195.1 Caldisericota bacterium | reverse complement strand
TTGGCAAACGTCAGGAGGACGAGCGCTCCCGCATTCCAGAACAGCCAGACGAGGCCGAGCTTCCAGACCTGAGGATTCAGACGCCGCAGACCTGCCACTAGCGAGACGGGGGTCGCGTCATGCCGCGGTTCCGGGTCCCGGTACAACAGGAGGTATGCGACCGCCACGACGCACGTGAAGAGCAGACATGCCCAGACCGGCGCCTGCCATCCCCGTGCAGCCGCGAGGCGCGCAAAACCCAGCTGGCTGACCAGGATGCTGGTTGGGACCGCTGTATTCAAGGTGCCCATGGCCGCTCCGAGGTACCTGGTGCCTGCGAAGTTCTGGCTGATGATCTGCGCGCCGAGGATGGACAGCGTTGCAGCACCGATGCCCATGGCGAGGCGTGCCATCAGCAGATTCGCGTAGGACGTCGAGAGTGCGAACCAGGCCTCGGCGGCGATGAGACAGGCGAGTCCCAGGAGTCCGACGGTCCGACCGCCCCAGCGGTCGGCAAGGTAGCCGACCAGCGGCGAGACGACAATGCCGAACAGCGCCAGCGATGACATCAGCGCCCCGGCCTGCCCGGCGGTCATGCTGAGGGTTGTCTTCAAGACGGGGATGACGGGAGGGAGGAACTGCAGCGAGAGCCCGAAGGCAACGGTCAGAGCGTATCCGGCGACCAGGTACCACAGTTTTCTCTTCATCAGACTCCTTTTCGGCAATTGTGAATCCCTTTGTGCCAGGCACAATGAGATTTACAATTTCAGGTTGTCAGGGTTTCTGCAACATCACGAAGCGGACAGCATTTCTGAATTCGCGCACGCCGCCGCCTTCGCGGACGACCTCGGCCAGATCCTCCGGGTCCCGGGCGACACAACCCGACAGAGCGTCGACGCCATAGTCGAACATGAGCACCGAAAGAGGGGTCGAAGGGCCGATGAGCATGACCCAGGCGTTGCAAGCGAGTTCCAGGAGGCGTGGCAGGCTCTTGTTGGTGAGCGCAGAGCCGGTAATGGCAACGACGTCCAGATGCGGGAGGAGGTATTCCTCAGCCTGTTGGGGCAGGTCGCCTTCCTGTGGTCGCTGTTCGAAAACAGTCAGACTGCCAGAGGCGGAACGGATCTCGTCGGTCCACGGGAAGTGTCCGATGAGGCCGACCTTCTTGCCGGCCGCTTTCCTGATGAGAAGGTCGCGCCCGTTGGCCTCCTCGGCGCCCGCGAAGCGGGACGTGATGTTGCACGCGGCGCAGATCGCCGCCATGCCGATCGCCGCCTCTCGCCGGTTCCAGGACAGCGAAAGCTCGGCCAGCTCCACGAGCGGTTTGCCCCTAAGGTGGAAGAATGTGCTGTGCCCGTCCGTAGTCATCGGCCCCAGAGACATGGACAGTCCCGTGGCATGCTCTGTCTGCACCAGGGACCATATCTGGCCGGCGATGACGTCCTGGACGGGCTCGTCGTCACACTGTGCGATCAGGTCGCGGTACAGGGCGTCGTATTCGAGAGGAGCTGTGCGGCGCCGCATGGCTATTTCTCCAGGGACGGCAGGTCTTCGAGATCGACCTCGCCTGTCTTGCTCTTGAGGTGTTTGCGGTTGAGCCAGGTGAAGCCCTTTTCATAGGTGATGACAGCCATGTCGATGGGTCCGCCCACGCCGGTCATGTCGCCCGGGTCCATGAGCACGCCGTCACTGAAGCGCTGGATGGCGGTCGTGGTCTCGATGGCGAGTTGACAGAAATCAACGGCGTCCTGCAGGGTCATGGTGCCCCACTGGATGCTGTATTCCACCCCGCGCAGCTGCTGCTGCACGGCGGGCTCACCGAGCTTCGCTGCCGCTTCGCGCACGAGTGGGATGCCCTGCAGGCGCGGGTCGAACCCGAGGACGATGCGCGTGACGACGTCCGTCTGCCCGATCCAGCCTGCGCCGAATTCCTTGCCCTGCTTGCGGCTGTCGCGTGCCTGGTCGGTGGCGCCGGGGACATAGACCATAAAGACTTCGCTGCTCCTGTCCTTGTTGTACCCGGCCAGGATGAACTGCAGTCCGTCGGGAGCGGCGACTGCTTCCTGGACCTGACCCTGCTTGTTCTTGAAGTGGAACACGACGCGGGTCGGTTCTTCCTTGAGGTCCACCAGCTCCATGCCCTGGCGGGCCATGTCCGCCTTGATGCCGGTGGGGATGTTCTTGAGCTGGTCGCGGTAGGGGACGCGGGCGTCGAAGTACTGTGCGAGTTCTTTCGCGACCTCCCCGACGGACAGCTTGTCCACGGGGATGGTTTGACGGAAGTCATCGATGAACCCGCTGACGTTCTTCATCACGCCCTGCTGAGGCAGGAACGCGAGACCTGCGATGACCAGCCCCATGCGCGAACCGATGCGGAAAACCTTGGAGGCCGAGTCCGAGCCGACACGAGCCATACCCTTCTGGTTCCGGTACGTCTGACGGCTGTCTGCCGCGAGCACGATTCCTTCGGGAATCGTAACGTTAATGCCGAGTGACATGCGTCACCTCCCATGCGGTGGTATCCCTTACAGCATGAGCAGGTTTGACCTAAACGCAACCCTTGTGGGGTCAGCTG
>JAPLGK010000029.1 GCA_026390195.1 Caldisericota bacterium | reverse complement strand
CGAGCGTCAGAATGATACGTATGATTGGTCTCATCGTCACGGCCTCCTTTGGACGAGGGCGTTGATCGCGGGTAGGCCAACAAGCCCCAGGACCAGTAGAAAGGCGACCACGGATTTCGACGTGTGCGTTCTTCTCATTCGTTCCTCCTCTGAAGTCTCATAGGGCCGGCACATCTGGGCTTCCGTTCATTGAAAGGAACCAGAAGGCCAGCCAGAGTCCTATCGGCGGATGCCGTCACAACCCTCCGCCTCCCGTCTGAGAATCGTTGAACGCCTTGGGCTGTTGAAACAGGACTGGATTCCAGAACCACGAGGAATATGATCGAGAATGCCGCATCAGGACGGCCACATTCGACCAATCACTCACCGGACCACCGGCGGAGGATTACCTACTAGTCAGACTACTAACGAATTGCAGAAATGTCAAGTGAAACTGGACAGTCGCATCCAGGCTGCTAGTCCAGTCAGCCACGATGTGGGCTCGTTATGCGTGTGCGGCAGAAACCGCATGGGCAGACTGTTAGCTCGGCGATTGCCCAGAGGACATCCGCCTGTCACTGCAGACAACAGATGGACCCTTCCAATGGGGACATCAACTCGACTACTTGGATCACCCAAATCCTGAAGTACGCGGGCGTCCTGGACCACATCCTCGTAGCGTGCATGCGAGAGAACGTGTTTGGCTTTGCCAAAGTGGGAGTTGTGGAAGACACTCAAGTAGGTGGGACACCAAGGAGTACGGACAGCAGCGTTGATGCCAACCAAGGATACTCCTGACCGTGCCTCTGACTTGTAAGGAATTGGTGGGCCCACCTGGATTCGAACCAAGAACCAAGTGGTTATGAGCCACCTGCTCTACCGTTGAGCTATGGGCCCCTGCGCTGTGCGCACGTCAGTAAAGGGCCTGCGCCATTCGTATTATAGGCGGGCGCCGCCGTCCGTCAACCTTTCGACGCGCACAGATAGGCCACAGCCTCCTCCCTGGAGCCGATCATGCCGTCCAGCTGGAGGCGTCGTACCTGGTCGAGAAGCAGTCCGACCTGTCTTCCCTCGGGAATGCCGAGGATCATGACGTCCTCACCTGAGACCAGCGGTGGCTCGTCCATGCGTGCAAGGACTGTGATGAGGAGGTCGCGGGGTCCGGTGGTCTCCGATCCGGCAAGATGGGCCTCCAGGATCGAGAGTATGGGCAAGGGAATGCTCTTAAGCTTGGCGGCTACGGCGCTCACCTTGCATGATCCTTGCTCGAGAAGGTGGCGCAGTGCGCGTTCCTTTCGCTGCCACGACCGAAACGCCGTTGCCAGCCGGTCGCTCAATCCGAAGTCCTTGAGCACCTCCTGCAATTCCCCAGAAGGAATACTGCCCAGCCACACGAGAAGCGGCGCAACCCAGGGAGGAGCGGTCGGGCCGTTCAGGGTCGCGTGGAGGCCCTCCTCGAGGGCGGACAGGAGTCGGAGTTTTGCGGCCCGCGGCGGAGCCAGTGGAAGACCAATGAGTCCACATCCGAGTATGCAAAGCGCGTTGATGCATGCGACGCCCCTGACTCCCGAGAGCAGCTCCTTGAACTCGTCCTGTGCACGTCTGTTGCTGCGGACGTTCAAGAGCCCGAGCTCAAGGGCCTCCCTCGCCTTCTCGCGGGTGCCGTCCTCAAGGATGAAGCCCGGACGTGTCTGGGCTGCCACGGCACGCAGTATCCGCGCGGGGTCCTCGATGAAGCTGTCGGAATAGGTCATCCGGATGGTCCGAGCTTCGAGGTCCTTCAGCCCTCCGGTGGCGTCGACTATGGTGCCGAAATCCCTCTCTGAGAGGGACATGGCAAGAGCATTCACGGTGAAGTCCCTCCTCAGCAGATCCTTCATCAATGATGCAGGGGCGACCGTGGGCAACGAGCCTGGAAAGTCGTAGTACTCGAGGCGAGCACCTGCAAAATCGTACTCCCGCTCTCGGATACGAACCTTGTGCGTCATGAAGCGTCCGTAGGAGATTACGTTGGTGTTGAAGGACTTAGCGACTGCCGCGGCAATGCCCGAGACGTCTTTCTCGGTGACGATGTCCAAATCGTTGGGAGGCCTGCCGAGGAGGATGTCGCGTACCGAGCCGCCGACCAGGTAAGCGCGGTTTTCCTCGGCATCCCCAATCTGACCGATTCTGGCCAGTGTCGCTGCCGTGTCGCTTCCGCCCAGGCGATCGAGATCGGAACGCGCGATGACCCGCACGCCTGGTGTACCCACGACGCTCTGTGGATGTGCCGTGCTGTTGAGGTAGCGCAGGACGTCGGATCTTGACACCACGCCCAGAAGACGGTCCTGTTCCATCACCAGCAGGAGGCCTGTGTTGTAGGTGCCAAACGCCTGTATGAGCTCTTCGACGGTTGCAGTGAGGGGGACGGCCGGAATGCGCGTATTCAGGAAGTAATGCACAGGCTTCTGCTGGAGCCGCACAAGGGAAGTCTTCTCGAGACCTTTCTTGGCCACGACGCCGACAATTTGGCCATCCCGTTCGACCGGCAGGACCGAGAACCCAAGATTGACCATGATCTGCAAGGCTTCTTCGGCGACCCGGTCCTGGGAGACTGTTGCAGGATGGGGGGTCATGATATCGCGCACGACCTGACGCCACTGGGTACGCCTCGCGGCTATCGCGGATACAATGTGCTCCAGTGCAGTCTCAGCAGATGTTCCGTCTCGCAGGATGGATGCTGCCGCATGGATCCGACCTGCTCCTCCCAGAGGAGCGAGCAAC
>JAPLGK010000218.1 GCA_026390195.1 Caldisericota bacterium | reverse complement strand
ATGTTCCAGCTTGCATGCCTCTCTGTGGGCGGCGTCCTTCCGCAGTCCAAGCATGCACAGCATACGCTCGGCCAGCTGGTGCCGACGCACGATGCGTCTGCCGGTCGCCCGCCCCTTCTTCGTGAGATTGAACGAGGACCCCTCGGTCGTAACATCGCCGGACACCACCAGGTCGAGCAGCAGGTCGGCGAGCCGCCTGCCGGCGAGGTCCTGTTCTGCGGCCAGGTCCGCGGCTGTCGAAGAGTGGTGCGCGTGCTCCAGACGGCACAGCGCCTCCAGGCATTCCTCGCGGTCTTCCGACGTGACTGATTCGTTTTCGCTATTCATGTGACGGGATCCTCTCTGGCCGCTGCATGCGGTCTGCCGGGCCATGCCCGGTCGGTGACGCTGACCTTCCCTCTTGGGTGGTCTGCCGGTGATATTATCCGGCGTTCAATTCCTTGATCGTAGCGGCCAGAGCCATGATGAGCTCCGGCGTCCCCATCGACTCCTCGCCCATGATCTCGGCTGCCGCGTCTCCGGCAAGTCCATGGATGTATGCCCCCTGAGCCGTTGCCAGGTCGGGCGCCACTCCGCGCGCAACCAGCGACAGGATGATGCCCGCGAGAGCGTCGCCCATGCCGGGTTTGGCCATGCCGGGATTGCCAGTCGTATTGATGTACAGCGAGCCGTCAGGCAGCACGGTGAGCGAGCGGTGTCCCTTGAGATGCACGACAGCGCTTGCCTGAGCAGCAAGTATCTGTGCCGGACTTAGTGTTCCACCCTTCTCGACCTCCTCGGGTGTCAGGCCCACCAGACGGGCGAATTCGCCGGAGTGCGGGGTCAGGATCGTCGGAGCGTCGCGTTTCCACAGGACGTCGAGATGACCCGCACAGGCAGACAATGCGTCGCCGTCCAGGATGAGCGTTCCCTTGAAGGCACCGGCAAGAAGCAGGACGGCCTCCAGCGTCCGGGGGTCGCGCCCCAGACCTGGGCCAATCAGTGCCGCAGTGGTATCCTCCAGCAGTTCCAGGATATGGGAGACCGCCTCGACGGTAAGGACGTCGCCGGTGAATCCATGGACGATCGGTCCGTCGACCTTGACACGGACGACGTCCGCGATGTTCTGAGGCACGATGAGGTGAACGGTTCCTGTCCCGGCGGTGAGCGCAGCCTCGGCGGCAAAGACGGGGGCGCCCGTGTAGTCGGGAGAACCGGCGATGATGGCCACCTTGCCATAGGTGGCCTTGTGCATGGTCCGCATCCGTTGCGGGAATACGGGGGGCTCGGTCAGCTGAGCATGGATCGCACTCTGTTCCAGCAGGATGTCGGGGTAGATGAGCTGTTCGACGTGGACTTCGCCTGCCGCTTCTGCGCCCGCGCCCATGTACAGGCCCAGCTTCGGCAGACCGAACGTGACGGTGTCGCTGGCAAAGACGGGAGTCCCGAGCGCCACGCCGGTGTCGCAGTCGATGCCGGATGGGATGTCCACCGCGACGATAGCGTGCGCGAGACTCGCGTTGACGATCTCGATGATGTCCTCGGCCATCCCAGAGACCGTGCGGTCGAGGCCGATGCCAAACAGGGCGTCGATGACGATGGCGTCCTCGTCGATCGATTCCTCGATCTTATCCAGGACCTCTTCGTCGGTGACATTGACCAGAGTGTTTTCGGGGGCCACCCGCTCCAGGAATGCGCGTTCCGTCTCCGCATCGTCGCTGGGACGTCCTTTGACGGGGACCGCGAATACCGTGACGGGGAAGCCTGCGAACAGGAGGTCGCGCGCTGCGACGAAGCCGTCGCCTCCGTTGCCGCCGGTGCCACACAAGACGACGAAGTGCGGCCGCAGTCCCTCTTCTGCGTCCTCGTCCGCGATGTTCAGCGCGGCGTCCGCGACAGCCTGGCCGGCGCGCTCCATGAGCACGATCGACGGCATGCCGTATTCGTTGAACGTGTGTTTCTCGATACTGCGGATCTGACTACGAGTCGCGACTCTCATACATGCTCCCGTATTCTCCCAGAGTCACCATGGCCACGGCGACTGCGTACTCCCGTTCGTGGCTGATGCTGAGGGAACAGTTGAACCAGCGTATCCCGCGGATGACGGCAATCGGCGCGCCTTCCGGGCCTGGAGTGATCTCGACCTCGCGCAGCGTCGGAAGGTCCGTGGGAGGCAGCAGCTTGATGACGGCCTCCTTGGCGGCCCAGCGGCCTGCCAGACACTGCCAGCGGTCGGGGCGGTCACATGTCGACAGTTCGGAGGCGGAGTAGACACGGTTCAGAAAGCGTTCTCCATACAGTTCCCCCAGAGTCCGGATACGCGCCACGGCCACTATGTCCACGCCGAGTTGTTTCATCATTTAAGTATAGCAGCAAAGACGCGGAGAACGCGGTCTTCACCGTGAATCGGTTCAGAAGGCTCACGCATATGTGGGCTAACCGGCGTCGAATGTCTTCATTTCATTGCGCGCCTACTTGGCTAGAATATGGACAGAATTCAAGCATGCCAAGGGAGGCCGATATGGCAAAGAAGATTGCTGTTCTGCTGGACGACATGGTGAACGAGCAGGAATTCATCTATCCGTACTATCGTCTGAAGGAAGCCGGGTTCGAATCGATCAGCCTTGCGGCAGAAAAACGTGTCTATAAGAGCAAATATGGTATGTCCTTCACATCAGATATGCTCATCGAGGACGTCACCCCGGGAGAGTTCGACGGTGTGGTCGTGCCAGGTGGATATGCACCGGACTTCCTCCGCCGGAAGAAGACCGTGCTGTCTCTGGTTAGCGAGATGAACGACAAGGGTAAGCTGGTGGCCATGATCTGTCACGCCGGGTGGGTGGGCATCAGCGCGGGGATCGTCAAGGGGCGCACACTCACCAGCACCAGCACGATCAAGGACGATCTGTCGAATGCCGGGGCAATCTGGGTCGACCAATCGGTCATCGTCGACGGCAACCTCGTCACGTCCCGGTCGCCGGCGGACTTGCCGGACTTCATGCGGGAGGTCCTGAGGGTGCTTTCCGCTCAGAGATAACACTGTTAGGGGAGACCAGCAGTATGCACCGCCGGCCGGCGCGGTTGGCGGCCGGCGGTTTCCATATACAATGAATGGGGAGCAATCATGGGGTTCAAAGAGAACGTCGAGGTACTGCTGTCAAGGAGTCACTGGAGCCAGCGCCACCTGGGTGCCGCTGCCGGCATCTCCTCGGGGAGGGTCTCTCAGATCCTTTCCAACCCTACGTCGCCCACACTGGCTACAGTGACCAAGATCGCCGCCGCATTCGGCCTCGAGGCTGCAGATCTGGTGCGCGACGAGATGCTTTCTGCTCCGGGCGATGAGCTCGAGGTGGCCCTGCGTCACCAAGGAGACCTCAACTCCGAGGATATCCAGGCAGTCCATGCATTCATCGCGTATATCCGGGGAGCACGTCCAAAAGGGAACAGGCGTGGCAAGTGAGACGGTCCTGACCCCCCGCTGGCTGAGGAGCCGGCGCGTCGATTGTCGCTTATGTACGGTGTGCCCGTGACCACGGCGCGCAGTTCCATACCCCAGTCAATCGCGGAGGCAGCATGAGCAAATTCATCTTCGTTACCGGTGGAGTCATGTCGTCGTTGGGCAAGGGCATCTTCTCCGCCTCTCTAGGGCGCATCCTCCTCGACGAGGGTTTCTCCGTGACCATTCTCAAGATGGACCCGTATCTCAACGTCGACGCCGGTGTGCAGAACCCGTTTGAGCACGGCGAGGTCTTTGTGACCGAGGACGGGGCGGAAACCGACCTGGACCTGGGGCACTATGAGCGCTTCCTCAACCAGAACCTGCACCGCATGAACAATGTCACCAGCGGGCAGGTCTACCTGTCCGTCATCGAGAAAGAGCGCAAGGGCGAGTACCTGGGACACACGGTGCAGATCATCCCGCACCTCACCGGGGAGATTCGCAGCCGTGTCACGAAGGTCGCAGAGGCGTCAAAGGCTGACTTCGTGATCGTCGAG
>JAPLGK010000091.1 GCA_026390195.1 Caldisericota bacterium | reverse complement strand
TCGAGACGAACACCCGAGTGTCCACTGGCAAGTGTATTCGCACGCACGAGTATTGTTGCCCGCGCCTCATCCTCGTTGAAGCAGCGGCCGACCCCGACCGCGTGCGACAGGATGAGATTCTCCTGCAGCTTGCCGAGGTCCCGGGGACCAATACGCGCATTGCACAGAGAGCCAAACCCCGTATTGATGCCATAGACGGGAGCTTCACCGTGGACGATCTGCCGGACGAACAAAGAGGCGGCGTTGATCTGTTCCACAGCTTCCTTGCCGAGTTCGACGACGGCACCCTGGCGGGCGACACGGACGACTTCGCTGGAGGTCAGGCTGGAACCGGTAAGACGTATGTTCATCTGTCCATCTCCTCGATAGTTGGTGTGAGTTCACTGAGTGAGTCGATCACGAGAGTCTCAGCAGGCAACGACTCCTGACGTCCAAAGAGAATCGCCTGGAGGCCCGCCGCGCGGGCTCCCTTGTAGTCCATGGCGTACGAGTCCCCCACATGGACGATCTCCTCCGGCTTCAGTTCGTTGGTGTCAACCAGCAGCCCCCAGATAGCTTTGTCGGGTTTCATGTACAGGGCTTCGTCCGAGAAGACGAAATGCGTGAATGGCACGCGGATGTTCAGCATGTCCAGTACCTTCAGCAGAACCTGCCCCGGCGTTTTCCCCGTGTTGGAGGTTATG
Source organism: Caldisericota bacterium (assembly GCA_026390195.1). GTDB lineage: Bacteria > Caldisericota > Caldisericia > Cryosericales > Cryosericaceae > Cryosericum. The sequence continues at coordinate 7,548 of JAPLGK010000091.1, read as the reverse complement.
GAGAGAGGGTAGTGCTGGGCCAGGTCTGCAAGCAGCTGTGGGGCGTCTGGCTCGACGAGGGTAGGCATCAGCTGGAAGATCGCTGCCTCATATTGGGGCAGGACAGCATTGACCAGGTCCCTGGAAGGGTACACGCTGGCCTGCGTCAAAACGAAACCGACCTGGCTGGAGGTTGTCAGAGTCCAGGCGCGCATCTCACGAACGTCTCTGCGCAAGACGTCGATGCGACGAAGACTCTCGTAGAGTCCATCCTCGGAAACGACCACACCGTGCTCGCCAAGGACTTCACGAATGGCCTGAGCCCGGATGCGGTCGCGCAGAGCCTCATCCTCGTCATGGTCCAGAATAAGCGTCTTCCACAAGTCCAGGCTTATCGCACGTATCACGTCTTCTCCTCCATCACTTGCTTGTTCAGTATACGGCAAACAGAGCGAGCTGTCACCCTGATCCCACAACAATGCATCAAAGCTTCTGTTGAATGGGCAGGCATGGCTGGGATCACTCATGCCCGCCCCAGGCCATCCCCTCAGGCCGCCTTCTCTGGCGCGGCGGTCGGCTCAGAGAAGTAGCAGCGTTGACAGAGGCCGGGATCTCGTATACTGAAACGTGCCAACGCAGGAGACGACTGACCCCGTACGCAGGGTCGCTTGTCTGGCATGAGAAGTGCGGTCCGCACTCAGAAGCGGATGCAACCGGTGGCCAAGTGGGAGTCCCGTGTGACTCACCGCAGGCGGCCGGACCAAAAACTCACAGGCGTGGAGGAACTAGAATGTTCAGGACAGGACCTTGGAACTGGATCGACAAGCATCTTAACCCGACGGCAGGTCGCAGGCCGGCAGGTGGAAAGCGGATCATATCGCTTGTGCTTGTTGTCATCATAGGTTCGATGCTGGTTCTGGTCCCAGCCAGACAGGCTGGCAGTGTCACCTCGGCCTCTTCGATGCGTCGCGTTTCCCTCGATCTCCGCGCTGGTCAGTCTGCTTTCGTCGTCACCATCGACTCAAAGCGTGTTGCAGGCAGCTTTCCCAAGGGGTTCGTTCCCATCAGGATTGGCGCCGACCTTGCGTTTCCGATGCGTGCCGTCATCGAGGCTGCAGGTGGTGTGGTGCGGTTCGAGCCCTTGCAGAGCACCGTCTACTTTGCCCTCGGACCTGTCGCGGGTGCCTACGAGTTTGGCAGCAAGACGCTCGTGGACGGTTCCTATCGCACGTTGGTCCGGAAGGACCTGGTCCGTGCCTCCGGAAAGACCGGGGCCCTGTTCTTCACGGAGGATATCCTGGGGGACTTGGTCATCGCGTCTGGCGGAACGATGACATCGTCTGTCAAGAACGGATTGACGTCGATCATCCTCCAGATCCCGTCCGTCATGAAGGACGTCCTCGGCAATGAACATGACACGTTCCCCGCCAAGGCTGGGAAGATGCGGCTCGTGACCCTGGCGCCGAACCTTGCAGAGAACTGCTTTGCCCTTGGCCAGGGCAGCAACATCATTGCTGCATCTGAGTACACGGACTACCCCGAGCAGGCCAGGAAGATCCCGACGATCGGCGCATTCAGCAACCCCTCACTCGAGAAGCTGCTGGTCCTGTCGCCTGACCTCATCCTGGTGACGGATGGTACGCCGCTTGCGGTCGTGGAGCGTCTCCGCAGGATGGGGCGTCAGGTGTATGCCGACGACCCCAAGTCCCTGTCTGCCATCGTCGACGCCATACGTTCGCTGTCAGTCGTGCTCGGGGTCCCGGACCAGGGGTTCGAGGTGGCACTGTCGATGCACCGGTCCATCGCACGCGTGGCTGAGACAGCGAAGAAGCTGACTCGCATGCCGGCCGTGTACGTCGAGATCTGGAACAGCCCGCTGATGAGTGCCGGGAAGGGGACATTTGTCTCGGACCTCATTTCAATCGCCGGCGGATCCAACATCGCTGATGAAGCGAATACTCCATGGCCCGTTCTATCCGAGGAGTTTGTCATCAGCCGGAACCCCGACGTCATCGTCGTGGCATCTGGCATGGGAGCTGGCGAACTTCTGGGGAGGGCCGCGTTTGCCACGGTCAACGCGGTGAAGCAGGGGCACGTCTATGACATCCTGGGTGACTACATCTTCCGTCCGTCCCCCCGCATCGTCAAGGGTCTCCAATTGATCGCAGACTATGTCCAGCGTGCTTCCCGTCCCTGACGCCGGGGTTCGACGACACGATGCGGCTGTGCTTGCGTACACAGCCGCAGTCCTGCTGGTTGTCACGGGCATCAGCGTGTTCTTTGGCAGTGCTGGTCTGACACTTTCCGAGGTACTGCATGGACTGCATCTCATCATTAGGGGCGTGCCCATGGAGACACCGGAAGGCCAGATCGTGATGCTGAGACTTGTGCGCATCGGGCTGGGCGTCCTGGTGGGGGCGTCGCTGGGGCTGTCGGGTTTTCTCCTGCAAACGGCCTTCCGGAATCCGCTTGCCGACAGCTACCTCCTGGGGGTCTCAGGAGGGGCACAGCTGGCTGTCACGCTGGTCGCACTTCTCGGCCTTGCGGGGACGGTTGCCTCTGTCCCTGTCATGATCGCTGCACCACTGGCTGGAGGCCTCCTCGTTCTGGTGATGCTGCTCATTATCGGCAGGCGCATCGGCCATGACCTGCTGGCGTTTCTCCTGTCGGGGCTTGCTCTCTCCTACATGCTGAACGCCCTGTACTCTATCCTGGTCTCGACACGGCCCGACATTCTCTCCAGCACCATCTTCTGGTCCTGGATGGGACTCAACAGGGCGTCCGGAACGGGCATGGCGGTCGTGGCCGCAGGACTGATCGTTGCTGTACCGGCTGTCATGAGCCTGATGCGCCCTCTTCGATCGTATCTGGTTGGCGACGACTTTGCGCAGAACCTGGGCGTCAACGTGAGAACAACGAGGATCTTACTGCTGTTTATCAGCGTCGTCCTTGCGGCAACGTCCGTTGCGGCCTCGGGAGTCGTGGGATTCGCTGGACTGTTCTCTCCACACCTGGCACGCCTGCTGACGCGTCGCACAGACCGTACGTTCGTCGTCCTGACTATGCTGATGGGTGCGACCGTCGTGGTCGTCGGGGATCTCATAGCCCGTTCAGTGAGCGTATCTGAGGTGCCGCTGAATACGGTGCTGTCACTCTTTGGGGCGCCATATCTCATCTGGCTGTCGATCAAGTCGAGGAGGGTGATGTGAACGCTGCTGTCCTCGAGCTGAACGATGTCGAGGTCGGGTACGTTCGCGGGGAACCTGTTCTCAGGAACGTGACGATCAGCATTCGCCCTGGAGAGGCTGTTGCGCTGGTCGGCCGCAACGGGACAGGGAAGTCGACGCTCCTTCGGACGATGCGCGGGTTCCTGCGCCCTTTCAGTGGCCAGGTCATGCTGAAGGGGCATCCGCTGCCATCTATGAGTCCGCAGACCCTGGCAGCGGCCGTTGGGTTCCTGTCGCCTGCGATACCCCAGGCGCATATCATGGTGGATGAGGTCATCGAACTCAGCTCTCTTGGACGGCTCAAGTCCATGGAACAGCTCGAGGCTTCGGATCACCCTGACGTGTTCTCAGAGGTCAGCGGCTTTGGTGCACGCTTTCTGGATGAAATGTCGTCAGGACAACAGCGCAAGATCATGCTCCTGGCTCTTGTGGCGCAATGGACGGATGTCCTCCTGATGGATGAGCCTGAACTCCACCTCGATCTCCCGAGCTTGCGTGAACTCCACGGCCTGATATCCTGGGCTACGGCGAAGGGCAAGTCGGTCGTGCTGTCCACGCACAATCTGGAGACCATACGCGTCCTGCCGGGCCGGTTGTACGTTGTGGGCGAAAGAACCGTGCGCGAGGCGCCCCGGACGGAGGAGACCGTGCAGGCGCTGCTGGAAGGAAATGGGTACGTTCCACGGACATAGGGTGCGGCATCAGTCATACAGGAGGTCCATGGTGAGGAAGCTGCTGGTAGCAGGCTGTGTCGTGATATTCGTCGCAACTGCTGCAACTGGTTGTCGCGTGGTCTCGGCGCCCCAGGTGGACGCGAACGTGTTTCTGGTCAAAACGTCATCGCAGGATATCGAGCTTGTCGCGGTGCCACGGCGTGTCTCTGCCGATCTCCCTCTCGCTGAGGCTGTTCTACGAGAGCTTCTCAAGGGCCCGACAGCCGCAGAACGCCGGCAGGGGCTTGCATCGCTGATCCCCGAAGGGGCCGCACTCCGGTCCGTTTCTGTCACCGAGACGGGCGTCGCACGGGCCGATTTCAGTGAGGGGCTCCAGCAGGGGATAGGCGGTTCCATGCGTGTCCTGGGCATTCGGCAGCAGATCGAGGGAACACTTATGTGTATATCGGGCATCACATCGGTTATACTATCTATTGAAGGCCAGACGGAGGGCGTTCTGCAGCCCTGAAGCCAGGCAGGACGTCCGCTGTGGTTTGGCTGTTGCTGCCCGCGGCCGGCGCAGGGGAACAAGCACTGAAGGCACTGGAGGAACGCAATGGAGAGAGTAGTCTACTTGGACAACGCAGCCACGACGCCTGTGGACTCGGCCGTCCTTGACGAGATGAAACCGTTCTTCATCGAGCAGTTTGCCAACCCCATGACCTACATGCATTCATCTGCGGGCGATGTGGCGCACACAGCGGTCGAGGAAGCCCGCGTGCGCGTCGCATCCCTTATCGGCTCGAAGCCCGAGCAGGTCGTTTTCACGAGTGGCGGGACGGAGTCAGACAACTGGGTGCTCAAGGGAACTGTGGAGAAGGCTTCACGCGAGCGGTTGCACACGCCCGGGCACTTGGTGACGGCGGAGTTCGAGCACCACGCCATCCTGCACAGCGCCCTGGCACTGCAGCGTCAGGGATATGAGGTCACGTTTGTGAAGGTTGGACACGACGGTATCGTGGACCCTGACGACGTGCGGCGCGCCATGCGCCCAACGACCGTGCTGGTGTCGATCATGCACGCAAACAATGAGATTGGAACGATACAGCCCATCGCCGACATCGCGCGCGTGGCTCATGAACACGGAGCTCTCATGCACACGGACGCCGTCCAGACGACTGCGCATATCCCCGTGGACGTGGACGGCCTGGAGGTTGATTTCCTGAGTGTCTCTGCTCACAAGTTCAACGGACCCAAGGGTGCAGGCGTCCTGTTTGTTCGTGACCAGGCAACAGTGTATCCCTTCATCGACGGAGGGGGACAGGAATGGGGATTGCGTGGGTCAACTCACAACGTTCCTGGTATCGTCGGCCTCGGCAAGGCGGCGCAGCTGGGCAAGGAACGACTGCCGGGAGAGCTCGAACGTCTGACGACGCTGCGGAACATGCTGTATGACAAGCTTTCGGCGCGCATCGACAGAATCGTCGTGAACGGTGACATGAAGCAGCGTGTGCCGCAAAACCTCAATATCCGTATCGAGGGGATCGACAACGAGCCGCTGCTCCTTGCCATGAACGAGGCTGGCATCATCGCAGCGGGCGGTTCTGCATGCAACGCCCAGGAAACGCTGGCGTCGCATGTACTGACGTCTATCGGCTGTGACCTGAAGGAAGCGAAGTCTTCGATTCGTCTCTCGCTTGGATATGCAACCACGGAGAAGGACATCGACTACGCCGTAGACGTCATTCCGAATATCGTCAGGTTCCTGCGCTCGATGGCTTGAGGCCATATGGACAAGTACAGTCGTGGTACGATCCGTGAGTTCATGAGCCCAAGCAACATCGGGCACATCGACGACCCCTCGGGTACGGGGCACATTACCGACAACGCGGACGCCGTCGAATTGACCCTGTTCATCAGCGTTGACGCAGGCCGCATGACGGATGCCAAATACCGGATAGCAGGGTGTACCGCTCTTATCGCAACGCTCTCTGTTCTCAGTAAGGAACTGCCAGGCAAGACCATTGACGAGGCTCTGGCTCTCGACATGCCGTATCTGTCGGACCTGCTCGGCGGCCTGCCCGAATCGAAGTGGCGTTGTGCCGGGTATGCTGTTCAGGCGCTGCACCTGGCGATTGAGGACTACCAGAGCAAGACATCCTAGGCGATTCCGTCTGTAGGGGACTGCCCCGCCGACAAGGCGGGACATCTGCTTTCTGTCGTTTGAAGGACATGGGACGCATGTTGTGGGACAGAGTCCAACGCGGGGGAAATGATGAGGCAGAGGCTGAGCTTCTGGCAGAAGCTCTTCTACGGATTTGGCGATACGAGCAATACGGTCTCGTACACGATTACCTCACTCCTCTTTCTGTTCTTCCTGACGGACGTGGCGCATCTGAACCCCGCGCTGGCGGGTGTCGTCCTGCTGGCGGGCAAGTTCTGGGATGCCGTCACTGACCCGTTGACGGGCTATGTTTCGGATCATCTCCGCACTCCCCTTGGCCGCCGCCGACCGTTCTTCATCGGAGCAGCCCTCCCGTTTGCCCTGACCTTTGTTCTCATGTGGGTCGTTCCACAACGGCTATCGCAAGGGGAGCTGTTTGTCTACTATGCGTTTGCATACTCGCTGCACATAACGTTCTTCACCGCATACGCGGTTCCCTACCAGGCGCTTGCGGCAGAGTTGACGGGAGACTACGACGAACGGACCGCCCTCAACTCGTTTCGCATGTTCTTCTCTATCGTTCTGGGACTCGTCGCAGCTGTCGTCCCGCGCGCCATTGTCGAGAGGTTCGTTTCCGCGCCGCGGGGCTACGTCGCCATGGCGTGGGTAGCTGCAGCCATCATCGTTGTCCCGCCGATCGTGGTGTTTGTCGCTACGCGGGAACCGGCACTCGCCGCCGTGGGCCGCCGGGCGCGGGACGGCTTCATGGCCGAAATCCGGCAGGTTCTTGCGAACAAGCCGTACAGGGCCGCTCTGCTCATGTACCTCTTCACATGGATGGGCGTGGACGTCGTGTCCGCGGTGTTCCTTTACTACGCGACATACGTGGTGCACATGGAAGCGCAGAGCTCGCTCCTGTTTGGCATCCTTTTCATTACCGCTGTTCTCTTTCTCCCGTTCTGGGTCTGGGCGTCCGGGCGTCTGGGCAAGAAGACAGCGTACATCGCGGGGACGGCATTTGTGGTGTGTGTGCTGGCGGTCATCGCCGCCGTGCCGGTTCCGCGTCCGTGGGTGGTCTATGTGCTTCTCTTTCTTGCCGGCATCGGCATCAGCAGCTCGCACGTCCTGCCGAGCGCAATCATCCCCGACTGCATCGAACTCGACGAGCTTGAAAGCGGGACGCGGCGTGAAGGCGTGTACTACGGTTTCAGCACGTTCCTCCAGAAGCTGGCTTCAGCTGGAGCCATCGCACTTGTCGGGGTGATGCTGAGTGTGGGAGGATACGTCGCCGGAGTGGTGCAGTCGCCCCGCTCGGTGTTGACGATTCGGTTGCTCGTCGGAGGTTTTTCGGGACTCATCTTTCTGGGAGGAATTGTGGCCATGCTCTTCTATCCTATCACACGCGAAGGGTTCCAGGACATCCAGCGCCAGCTGGCTGAGCGGAAAGCTGCTGCTTCAGGAACGGGCGCATGAAGGCTGTCGTAGAAGAAGTCGCGACCAGGCGAGGGCTCCGGGAGTTCGTCGA
>JAPLGK010000043.1 GCA_026390195.1 Caldisericota bacterium | reverse complement strand
CGATTCTGTCGAGACAATCGAGAAGCGCACGGCGTCCTGCGACGGTCTTCATCTCAACGTCGCCCTCAACTATGGAGGACGGGCGGAGATCCTGCATGCGGCAACGGCATTTGCTGCCGAATGTGCGGCGGGAACGGCGGCTCCCGGAGATCTCACCGAAGACAGGTTCGACTCGTATCTGTGGCTGGGGGGTGAGGCCTCCCCGGATATTGTTGTCCGTACTGGGGCAGAGTCGCGGGTGTCCAACTTTCTGCTGTGGGAGATGGCCTATGCCGAGTTGTTCTTTCTCGACGTGCTCTGGCCGGATTTCACCCCGGCAACGCTCGGCATGATTGTTCACAAGTTCAAGTCTAGGGACCGGAGGTTCGGTGGCTCATGACAGGCAGCAAGGGTCTTGTGCTTTTTGGCTAGACGGTTTCCATTGGAACCCAGATGCTGGATGTGGTACGAGCTCAACCCGAACGATACCACATCGTCGCTCTGAGCGCGCACACGAACGACGAGCTGCTCACTGAACAGGCCGTGGCCTTTCGGCCGCGCTTCGTCGCAATGTCGGACGATGCCGCCCGTGAACGGCTGACGATCAGGCTGGAGCGTCATGACCTGCATGTCCCGGTGGTCAGCGATGAGGACCTGCCCTCGATGCTTGGCAGGGTCGCTTTTGATGTGCCTGTCGTTGCAGCAGCCTCGACTGACCTGGCGCAGGTTGTCTACGATCTTCTGCGATCGGGATTGCCCATGGCCATCGCCAGCAAGGAATTGCTCATCACGCTGGGAGACCTGCTGGAGCCATTCAGGGCGCAGCTGCGTCCCATCGACAGTGAGTTGTCGGCGGTCTGGCAGTGCCTTGCGGGAGAGGATCTCGAGACGGTCGAGCGCGTCATGCTGACGGCATCGGGTGGCCCATTTCGAACAAGGACGGCGGCAGAGCTGGAGGGCGTGACAGCGGCACAGGCGCTGGCACATCCCTCGTGGCGGATGGGCCGCAAGGTGACCATCGACTCGGCGACGCTGTTCAACAAAGCGCTCGAGCTGGCTGAAACACACGTGCTGTTTGGTGTCGACCGAGGGCGGATCACTGCAGTGCAGCACCCTCAATCCGTGGTCCACGGTCTGGTCGAGTTCCGGGATGGCACCACGCGGGCCGTCGTGTACCGTCCCGACATGCGCGTCGCCATTGCGTACGCATTGTCGGTTCCCGATCGCCCCCTGCACGAACAGGTGCCCCGCTTGCGCCTGGAGGAACTGGGACAGCTTACGTTCGGGCCCATCGACACAAAGTTCGAAGCCTTTGCCATCGGCCGTGAGGCAGAGATGCGGTCGCCGCGGTCCATGCTCGCGCTTCTTGGCGCGGACGAGGTGGCGGTTTCACGCTTCCTCGTTGCACAAGGTACGTTTGGGGATATAGTGGCAGCCCTGCGATACGTGCTCAGCGAGACCGGGGACGAGGTCCTCGATCCGACTGTGCGAGCGCACGTCGAAGCCGTCGCCCACGGGCGTCAACTGGCTGAACAGTGGTACGAGAAGAGATACGGCACTCAGCCGGGCAACCGGGAAGGAGTCTGACCTGTGCAGATAATTGTTACGATCCTCGCGTTTGTGTTCAGCTTCACGCTGGCGACCCTGTTCCACGAGGGAGGCCACATGCTTGCGGCACGCGCGTCTCATACCCAGACGGAAGAGTTTGGACTGGGGTTCGGCCGCACTATCTGGTCGCGTACGCGTGGTGGAACGATCTACAAGATCAACGCGTTGCCGATCCTTGCATACGTGAAGATCAGGGGCATGGAGTCCAATTACGACGCGCCCGACGGTTTCTACACGAAGGGATGGTGGGCTCGCCTCTTCACGATGGTCGGCGGCATGCTTGGCAACCTGGTCCTAGCGTTCCTCATTTTCAGCATCGTGTTCTCGACGCTCGGAGATCCACGTGCAACCAAGGTGGGCACGGTGACGCCTTCCTCTCTCGCAGAAACAGCAGGTCTCAAGGCAGGTGACAACATTCTTGCCATCGACGGCGTGCCCATGAAGGATTTTGAGCAGATCTCGGCTGCCGTCCAAGCCAGCGAGAATCGGCAGATAGACATCCGCGTCGCTCGCAACGGATCACAGGTCGATATCCTCGTGACTCCTGCCATGGATGCGAGCCTGGGCTATGTTGCGATCGGCTATGGACCCGGGTTCGTTCGCTACAACCTGTTCAAGGCTGTCTGGCGCGCGCTGACATTCACGGGAGAATACATTGTCAGGTACATCAAAGCGCTTCCACTGCTGTTCACGAAGAGAGGTGTCCAATCTCTGACAGGCCCCATTGGGATAGCCCGCATGACGGGTGAAGCCGCCATGGGTGGATTCATGTGGCTGCTGTGGGTGACCGGCATCATCTCGGTGGCCATCGGGCTGACCCAGCTTCTGCCCATTCCTGCGTTGGACGGCGGGTGGGTCCTGTTCCTGCTCGCAGAAGCAGTCATCCGTCGCCGCATCTCGCCGGAGCGTCAGGGGACAATCCAGAGCATCGGCCTGTTCGCGCTTCTCGGGATCATGGTCCTGATCTCCATCAAGGACGTGGCGGGATTCTTCATACGGTAGCGATGGAACGTCGCGCGTCGCGTGTCGTCAAGGTAGGGTCCGTGATCATGGGTGGTGACCACCCCGTAGTCGTGCAGACGATGACCAAGACGGATACCCGTGACGTCGCGTCGACCGT
>JAPLGK010000173.1 GCA_026390195.1 Caldisericota bacterium | reverse complement strand
TTCTATGCTGCGACCGAAGAGTTCAAGACCGGCATCCGCCATCTGCTGACAGCCCGCCACATCCCCGGGCACGTGGCCGGCCTCGGCGCCAATTTCGGCGTCATTATGAGCGAGACGCCGATTCGCAACTACCGGGATCTGGCTCGCGAGAACGGAGCGATGCGAGAGGCCTTCGACTTCGCTTGCCTGACCGAGGGCATCTATATTCATCCTCACAAGCCGTTCTACACGTCACTGGTGCACTCGTCTCAGGACTATGAGGTGACGCTGCAGAAGCTCGACCAGATCTTCTCGGCGATCAGCTGAACTGAGAATCCAGTCGGCGTGATTGTCTGGTCACCCCGAGGGGAGAAAGGATAGTGAACAGGAGGCAAGAAGCATGAAGTCAGTTGTCATCACGTCCGCAGTCAGAACGCCCGTGGGCAACATGGGCGGGGTCTTCAGGGACATTCTGGCCGTCGAGTTGGCAAGGACTGTCCTGGAGGAGGCCGTCAAGAGGTCAGGCATCGAGAAATCGATCGTGGATGAGATCATCCTCGGGCAGGCAAAACAAAGCACGGATGCGCCCAACATTGCCAGAGTGGCCGCTCTGGAGGGTGGTTTTCCAGAAGAAGTCCCTGCATATACGGTCCACAGGCAGTGTTCGTCAGGCCTGCAGGCCATCCTGAATGCCGCGTGGCAAATCCAGGCTGGGTATGGCGAGGTGATCGTGGCTGGTGGCGTCGAGAGCATGAGCATGGCTCCCTACTACCTTCGCAACGCACGCTACGGTTACGAGTCCGGGAATAGCGAGTTGCTCGATCCGAACACCGAGAGCCAGCCCAAGTCCCAGCCTGAAGATATGTATGGCACCTTCACCATGGGCATGACGGCCGAGAATCTGGCGGACAAGTACGGGATCACCAGGGAAGAACAGGATGAATTTGCGTATGCCAGCCATGTCAGGGCCGTCGCGGCAATCGACGCGGGCCGGTTCAGGGAGGAGATCGTCCCTATGAGCGTACGCGTGGGGAAGGGCGAGACGGCGCTTGTCGACACCGACGAGGGTCCCAGAAGAGAGGCGAGCCTCGAGAAGATGGCCAAACTGAAGCCCGTGTTCAAGGTGGGGGGCACAGTGACGGCCGGCAACAGCTCCAGCAGGAACGACGGCGCCGCTGCCGTCGTGCTGATGTCGGAGGAGAAGGCTGCCGAACTGAGCATCAGGCCTATGGCAAGATTCGTGGCAGCAGGCATCGCCGGCGTCAACCCCACCATCATGGGCATCGGCCCGGTACCTGCCACGCGCAAGGCCCTGGAACGGTCGGGGCTGTCGCTGGACGACGTGGGCCTCATTGAGCTCAACGAAGCGTTCGCGGCGCAGAGCCTTGCTGTTATGGAGGAACTGGGCTTCAAACGGAGTATCCTCAACGTCAACGGAGGGGCCATTGCGCTGGGGCACCCGCTGGGCTGCTCCGGAACGCGCATTTCGGTGACGCTTGTCCACGAGATGCTGCGGAGAAACACCAGGTACGGGCTTGCAACCATCTGCGTTGCGGGTGGCCTTGGTGTGTCGGCGATCTTCGAGAATCTGCACGTGTGAGAGCAGGAGGTTCTGTCCATGGTTGTTGAGAAATACAGAAGCATCGAGGATGCGATTACCAGGGTCAAGCCGGGGTCACGCGTCATGGTCGGGAGCTTTGGCCTGGCCGGATACCCCGAGGAGTTGATCGAGGCCCTTGCAGCAAGTGGAACGGGAGACCTGACGATCATCAGCAACGACCTGGGTACCCCCGGCGCAGGCCTTGGCAAGCTGCTCACCAATAACCAGATCCGGTCGTTGATCGGGACCTACTACAACTGGAATCCAGAGGTAGCCGTCGCCTACAATGAAGGCCGGATCAGCGTGAAACTGGTCCCCCAGGGGACGTTCGCCGAAGCCATTAGAGCCGCCGGCGTGGGCATACCGGCTTTCTT
>JAPLGK010000106.1 GCA_026390195.1 Caldisericota bacterium | reverse complement strand
GGAGATTCGCAGCCGTGTCACGAAGGTCGCAGAGGCGTCAAAGGCTGACTTCGTGATCGTCGAGGTCGGCGGCACGGTCGGCGATATCGAGGGTCTGCCGTTCCTCGAAGCCATCCGCGAGTTCTGGGCTGAGGATCCTGTCAACTCGATCTTCGCTCACCTGACGTACGTCCCCTATCTCGAGACCACGGACGAACTCAAGACCAAGCCCACCCAGCACAGTGTCGGCGAACTGCGTAAGATCGGCATCCAGCCCACCCTGGTCGTGGCCCGTGGAGTGAAGGAACTGCCGGCCGACCAGAAGCGCAAAGTGGCCCTTTTCTGCGGTGTCCCCGCCGATCACGTCATCTCGCTGCCCAACCTGACCTCGGTGTACAAGGTCCCAAACTACCTGCAGGAACAGCGTGTCGGCCAGCTTGTCCTGTCTTCGTTCGGCATGGCGCCCCGCACGGCCGAGACCGAGACGCCCTGGGTGCGGTTCACGTGGACGATCGACCAGGCGAAGACGCCGCGCAGGCTGGCCATCGTCGGCAAGTACATTCGGCTGAATGATGCTTATCTGTCCCTCCGCGAAGCGCTTCACCACGGCGCATGGGCGACCGGGTGTGACCTGCACATCGACTTGGTTGACAGCGAAGACGTCGAGAAGCAAGGGACGCGCCTGCTGGATGAGGGCAGGTACGACGGCATCCTGGTCCCGGGGGGCTTCGGCAAACGTGGCATCGAAGGCATGATCCTGGCTGCGGGATACGCACGTACCCGCAATCTGCCCTACCTGGGCATCTGTCTGGGCATGCAGGTTGCTAGCATCGAGTTTGCGCGGAACGTGCTCGGCATTGCGGATGCGAACTCCCAGGAGTTCAAGCCAGAGGCGGGGGACCTCGTCATCTACCTCATGCCATCTCAGAAGGGCGTGCAGAAGCTGGGCGGGACCATGCGGCTCGGCGTCTACGAGAACACTATCACACCGGGGAGCAGGGTGGAAGAGGCCTACGGGGCATCCACGCTTTCCGAACGCCATCGTCATCGCTACGAGTTCAACAATGACTACCGGGCGGCCTTCGAAGAACATGGCATGCGCGTCGCTGCTGTCTACCCGGAGGAGGACCTGGTCGAGTCCCTCGAACTCGAGGGTCATCCGTTCTTCGTGGGCGTACAGTTCCACCCCGAGCTCTCGTCCAAGCCTCTCCAGCCCGGCCCCCTGTTCGTGGCGTTTGTGAAGGCCATGCTGGCATATGAGGAGTAGGAAGCGAGTCCGCACGGTCATCCTCAGCCAGGCTGCGAGCGACGTGCTGGACCGACTGCAGATCATCGGCGGCGCGGGACAGGTGCGCACGGAATCCGAGGCCAACCTGCGAACGGTGCTGACGCAGACGGCCTCGGCACTGTTCAAGCCCGAGGAGCTGCCACGCTACATACAGGTGCAGCTTGCCGGCGAGGCTGGGAGTGTCCCGTCGTGGGACAATCTGACCGGCGAGCGCCTGACGCATCTGGGACTGCCCCGCCATCCAGAAGGCGTGCGGGCGGATGAATGCGGGACGCTCATCCTGACGCTGGTACCTGCCACCATCGACTACGTGGCCCAGGTGGAAGGGCGCGAGGTCTGCTCCTCCGCAGCGTATGACCCGAGGGCGACGACGGCTTCCTTCGAAGATGGCATCCACCGCATCATCATGACGGCACCCGAACTCACCGTGACCAGGAGTGCGTTTCCTCATGGACTGATGGACTTACCCTTCGTTCAAGTCACGTTCCGGCTGCGTAACACCAGCGACCAGTTTCACGCTGTGACCCTCGTCCTCCTCATCAAGCCGTTCGACGAGGTGGGCATCACCAGTCTGGAACGGTTCAGCTTCTCCCGTGAAAACCTCATCATCCTCAACGGGCAGCGCGTCGCGTTTGCCCGTGAGCGACCGAGCAGCACCAGGGCCACCGTCTACGACCCCCGGACTGGTAGCATGGTCGACGCCGATGCTGGTGGCGAAGTCGTTTCGCCGACGGGGCTTATGCAGTTGCGGCTTGCATTCGATCATCAGCTCGAACCTGGTGGTGACACGGAGATCGCGTTCTTCTTCTTTGTCGACAGAGACCGCACCTGCAAGCATGAGGAACTTACGCTCCTCCTTGGACAGAGTGCTGGGATCCTCGAGCAGGAGCACCGGCTCGTCGTGACGCAGGAGAAGCACGTTGGATATCGCACGGGCGACGAGCGCCTCAACCGTTTTGCCGCCAACCAGCTGCTTCACCTGTCGTCCCTCGAGGCCAGCGCTGCGTCGGCGTTTGACGACGGCGTAGATGCCGTTGCCTTGCCGGCGCTCGTCGAGGCGTATGACCGAGTGGGCGAGATCGACACGGCTTCCGGCCTCTTGCGCTCCTATGCGGCGCAACTGCCCGCAGGGCCCGCTCTGTCGGCGGATGAGGTGTTTGCGTACGCCAGCCTCGTCATCGCTCTGGGTTGGCATCTGAAGACGGCGCGCCAGGTGCAGCTCCGCAGACAGCTATTCCCCGCCGTGGACCAGTTCGTCACCCGGCTCAGCCAGTCGCAGACGACGGTGGAGCCTGTCGCCATCAGCCTGCTGGGACCATTGCGGCGTTCCGGCCCTATGCTGCACCTGGTGCTGGGCAAAGCGATCGAGAGCTATCAGAGCATGCTTTCCGAGAAGGACGACCTGCGGCTCAGACTGTGTGACGACCTCCAGCTGCGGTTGCTCAAGCAGGTGGATGCGGCCGGCAGTGATGTCGGCCCGGGCAAGCCGACGTTTGCCGACATAGGCCCGGTCGTGGCGTATGCACTGTTCGGCGCGCACGGCACGGAAGACGCTATCCTGACGGGCAGCATGAGCTGGATCGCCGAGCACTGGCTGCACGACGGTTTCATCGCAAACCCCTGCCTCGGCTCGCTCGGGGACATCCGTCTGTCACTGCTGTGCGCCAAAGCTCTGGTTCTGCGCCGTGAGAGTGGCGAGTACGGTCTGATGCAGGAGGCCCTCCAGCAGCTTGGGGTGTCCGACGCCCTTCCCGACTACATCGACCTGCACACCAGGAGAGCTCTCGCCGGTCCACGGCACAGCGCCGTCGCCACGGCGCTCGCCATCGAGCTGCTGACCAGCCTCATCTTCGTCGAACGCGGCACCTACCTGAGCATCCTCCCGGTGCCGACGCCCGAGCTGTTTGCTGGGGATGGCATTGATGTACACGGCCTGCAGTCTACGTTCGGTGAACTGTCCGTGCGCATGCAGCGTCTGGGCGACAAAGTCCGCTTCAGCATGCGTTCGGATTTCCTCAGAGGTGTCAGCGCCATCGAATTCAACTTCCCCTGGGAACTCAAGGAACTGGTCGCGCGCAAAGGAACGGTGAAGTACGTGACCGGAGGGACCATCGTCATGGAGCCTGCAGACCTGATCGAAGGCGAGGCTGTCGCGGCCAGCCCCGGCCCGTCGTAGACCGTCCGTTCTTCATATTTCCTCCTGAGGGGGGGCGGACCTCAGCATCAGGCGTATGGAAAAGCGCTGGGCGTGAGCCCGGCGCTTGTGCGTTCGATAGACGATGGACAGGCTACTTCTTGCTGACCGCCAGCCCGAAGTGCTTCATGGTCACGAGCTTGCGGTTCCAGTTCTTCTCGACCTTGACGCGGAGGTCGAGCTCGACCCGCTCGCCCAGGAAATGGACAAGGTTCTTGCGGGCGACATCCTTGATGGTCGCGATGAGTTCGCCTCCCTTGCCGATGATCATGCCCTTCTGAGAGTCCTTGGCGACGTAGACGCTGACCATCGCCCGGATACCCTTGACGGACTCGGAGATGTCGTCCGTGACGACGGCCGTCGAATAGGGGAGCTCGTCCTGCAGGCGGCTGAACAGCTGTTCGCGCACGGCGTCCGCAACGATGAGTTCGATTGGGTGGGACGTCAGAGTCTTGTCGTCGAAATAGGGCTCACCGACCGGCATTGCGTCGATGGTTGCCTTCACCAGTGGCGAGACGCCTTCGCCGGTCGCTGCCGAAACGTGGAAGACGGCGGTCGGATGGAGCTTCTCCACGAAGGGAGCAGCTACCATCTCATGGCGCTTGGCCGTGTCCAGGTCCAGCTTGTTGACGACGAGGAAGATCGGCTTGGCGAGCTTGATGACGATGGCGATCATCTCCTCGTACTCCGCGTCAGGATAGGCCGATTGGTCGATGACGAAGTAGACGACCTCGATGTCCTCCAGCGACTGCAGCGCCGTGTCGACAAGGTACTTGTTGAGCTTGCTCTTACTCACCTTGTGATATCCAGGCGTGTCGACGAAACAGACCTGGGCGTCCTTCTTGTTGAGGACGCCAAGAATGTTGTACCACGTGGTCTGCTGTTTGGGCGACACGATGGATAGTTTGGTACCAAGGATGGTGTTCATCAGGGAGGACTTCCCGACGCTGGGCTTGCCAAAAATCGATACGAATCCACTCTTCATAATAGCATTCTAAAGGCTTTTGCGCCCCACACAAACACGTGTACAATAAACTGCATACGATCCCATTGGAGGTTCCCCATGCTGATCCAGGTGGCTGTCAACAATATCGAAAGCATTGAGCAAGGCGAAGAGATTCTCAAGAAGTGGCACTACCACCTTGACGAGAAACAGTCTCACGTCGTCGTGGAGCGTGACCTCGACGGCGTCACCGTTCGCATTTCGGAGTTCCATCCGTGGGCTAACGAACTGGAAGAGGACGGCGAAGAGTGCTCCTGTGGTGGCGACGACGACAACTGCGAGTGCGGCGGCGGTTGCTGCAAGGACGGCAACGAGCACTCCGAGGGCGAGTCCTGCCGCTGCCAGGGCGGAGATGACGCCGCAGATGGCAAGGACGAGGAAGCCGAGGACGACGAGGGTGACGACGAGGACGAGAAGTCCGAAGTCATCTATCTTGGCCAGGCCCTGTTCGTGCCGGCCGGGGACCAGGCTCGTGTTCTGGCCAACGAACTGATGGACGACGACTACATCGGCACGGTATCCGTTTCCATGGCCGACGCCCTGCTCACCGACACGGACGCATTCCGCGCGCTGCCTGTGGACACGAAGGACGCCGTCATCACTGTCATCAAGGAACTCGGCGACGCCGAGGCATATCTCTCGATGCATGAGCTCATGGGGCTCAAGGACTAGGGACAGCATCTGTTCATGAGTATTCTTTCGGCAATTGCTGCGCTGGTTGCCGCCCCCGAAGGGGCGGCAACGGGTTTTGTGCTCAGGTTCCCTCTGTGTGCGACGGTCAACGCCGTCGCAGTCGTGAT
>JAPLGK010000096.1 GCA_026390195.1 Caldisericota bacterium | reverse complement strand
ACGCGTCAAGTAGAGAGGGAGGAAGCCATGACACAGGGATACGGACTGCAGGACAAGGTTGTCATCGTCACGGGCGGAGCTGCCGGCATCGGCCGGGCCACGGCCATGAGGTTTGCGGACGAGGGCGCGCGCATCAGCATCTGGGACATGAACGCCGAGGCAGGGGCGGCCACGCTGGCCGACCTGAAGCAGTTGGATACTCCTGTGATGTTCCAGGCGGTGAACGTTGCCGATACAGAGGCTGTGGAGAAAGCAGTTGCCGAGGTTGTCGAGACATGGGGTCATATTGATGTACTCGTCAACAACGCCGGCATCACGCGCGACGGTCAGCTGGTCAAGTACAAGGAAGGGGTCGTCACTGGGATGATGTCGGACGCCAACTTCGACGCCGTCATCGGCGTCAACTTGAGAGGCGTGTTCGTCGCGACGAGGGCCGTTGCTCCTCACATGATTAAGCAGGGGCATGGCGTCATCCTGAGCGCCAGCTCGGTGGTTGCAGCCTATGGCAACTTCGGCCAGACCAACTACGCTGCCACCAAGGCCGGTCTGATCGCCATGACGAAGACCTGGTCCCGGGAACTGGGCAAGTATGGAATCCGCGTGAACGCGGTTGCTCCTGGGTTCATAATGACGGACATGGTTGCTGCGATGCCAGAGAAGGTCCTGGAAGGAATGGTCGCCCACACGCCTATGGGACGCATTGGGGCTCCTGAGGATATCGCAAATGCATACGTGTGGCTCGCGTCCGACCAGGCTGCGTTCGTTCACGGCGCAACACTGGCTGTGGACGGGGGCATCGTCCTGGGAACATGAACTTGACCGACGGGCGGCAGGTCGAGTGAGACACGGAGCAAATTGATCTCAGGGGAGGGGACGATGCAGCAGGGATCCTGGATGGGCAAGTTGGTCTCGATGGACGAAGTGCTTGGCAGGATAATGTCGAATGACACGGTCGTCGTGGGAATGGCGGCGGCTCAGCCACAGGGATTCCTGTCGTCGCTGCACGGTATCCGGGACCGTGTACGCAACGTGAAGGTCGTATCCTGCCTTCTCCTGAGGGAGTACCCATTCCTGGCTGACGTTGGAGCTGATGCTGATGCTCCATTCAGAATGGAGAGCTGGTACTTCGGCGGCGCTGAACGTGAGCTCTACAAGAAGGGACTCATCTCATTCATCCCCAACAACCTGCACAATGCCGGACGAGAGAAGATCCAGGCGGAGCCGATCAACGTGTTTGTCGGGACGGCAACGCCCCCTGACAGCCACGGGTTCATGTCCTTGTCCCTGTCTCTCGTCTACGAAAAGGACATGATCGAAAACGCTGACCTTGTGGTGCTGGAGATCAACGAGAACCTGCCCAGGACGTTTGGAGACACACAGGTGCACGTTGACGACGTCGACCTGCTGGTGCAGAATAACGCGCCGCTCCTGACAACCCCTGTCATTCAGGCAACGGACGTCGAGCAACGCATCGGTGAGAACATTGCCCAGCTCATTGATGATGGGGCGACCCTGCAGATCGGCATCGGGGGCATTCCAAACGCCATCATGAAGTTCCTGTCGGCGAAGAAGCACCTGGGGATCCACACCGAGATGATCACTGACGGGATCGTCGACCTGGTCAAGGCGGGAGTCATCGACAATACCCAGAAGACGCTTCACAAGGGCAAGATCGTCGGCACCTTCGCCATGGGTGGGGAGGGCCTCTACGAGTTTGTCGACGAGAACGTCGGCGTCGAGCTCCTCAGAGGCTCCTACGTGAACGACCCGTACATCGTCGCCCAGAACGACCGCATGGTGAGCATCAACACGTCGCTGCAGGTGGACCTGACAGGACAGGTGTGCAGCGAGTCCATTGGGTACCGGCACTACACCGGCACTGGTGGGCAGCTCGATATGCACCGGGGCGCCACACTGTCGCGGGGAGGGAAAGGAATCATCGCGCTGCGCTCATCCGTGAAGGATGATGAGATTTCGACCATCGTACCGATGCTGAGTCCGGGAAGTTTCGTCTCGGTACCCCGTCAGGATACTGACTATGTCGTCACAGAGTATGGTGTGGCACATCTGAAGGGAAGAAGCGTGCGCGAGCGCGCGCTTGCCCTCATCGCGATAGCGCATCCGAAGTTCAGAGAGAGTCTGTCGTTGGAGGCGAAGAAGCTCGGCGTGCTGTAGAGCCCGACGGACGACACAGGAGGCGACATTGTCATCCTCCTTCCTTCATCATGATGGCGGCGCATTGGCGCCGCCATCATGGTTTTCACTCTATGCCGTTGCCTCTTGTTTGTTGTGCCGCTATACTCGCGGTATTGCGTTTCAACCACGGCCACTGGAGAGAAGACACGTGAACAGAGAAGCGACAAGAAGGGCAGCAGGCATCCTCTGCGGTACACTCGCGGGCGCCGCAGCGGCTGAAGGCTTCCTGTGGGAGCCGTTCCAGCTGGATGTCACTCGGTTGACGATCGCGTCTCCGTGGTTGCCGGCAGGCTTTGACGGCCTGAAGATCGCGCAGTTGTCGGACCTGCATCTCCATCACATTTCGCGGGCTTACCGTAGAGCGATCGACGTCATCCGCAAAGAACGCCCCCATCTTGCTGTCATCACGGGTGACCTTGTCGATCACGCGGAGCAGACATCGGCATGCCTCGCATTCCTGAGCGAGCTGCGCGCCGCCGCTGGAGTGCCGGTGCTTGTCGTACCTGGGAACTGGGACCATCGAGCTTTTCCGACGAAACAGAGCATTGCGGCGTGGCACGAGCGCTTGCAGGTGGAGACGGGCATTCGAGTCCTGGCGAATCAGAATGTCGCAGTGCATCGACATGGCGACCGCATGTGGCTTGTCGGCACTGACGATCCGTACTTTGGGCACGCGGACCTGGATGCCAGCTTCAAGGGCGTTCCCGACACCGCATTTGCGCTGGTGCTGACCCATGCTCCCGAGGCGTTCGAGGAGCTGGCACAGCTTCCTGCCGCACGGCTAGTCCTTGCCGGCCACACCCATGGAGGGCAGGTCCGCCTGCCGTTCATCGGTGCTGTGCGTGTTCCTTCGCGATACGGCACGCGTTTCGCGCGTGGGTTGTTCAAGCTGGGTGATACACTCTTCTATGTCAACGCCGGGATGGGCATGAGCCATGTTCCCATACGGTTCCTGTGCCGGCCCGAACTGACATTCATCACGCTCACGTCATGCGGGCTGGACGAATCAATCGCTCGGTGACCACGGTCAGGCACAAGCGGCTGTTCTGGACTCTGGCTGTGGCTGCTGCTCTGTTCCTGGAGACCGCAGTCGTCGAGCCAAACACTCTTCTTATACGCCGGATCGAGGCGAGAGTTGCAGGGCTGCCCGTTGAGTGGGATGGAGGAAGTGTCATCCAGTTGAGCGACCCCCATCTGGGCTACCCGTCGCCGGCCGCATGGCGCGCAATCGATACTGTCCGTACCGAACGTCCTGACCTCGTTGTCGTCACCGGAGACATCGCCGACAGACGTTCCAGCATTCCTGTGGTCCTCGTGTGGGCCAAGCAGCTCTGTGAGGCGGCGGGCGTCCCGGTCGTCTACATCCCAGGAAATCATGAACACTGGCGCTTCGATGACGGGGAGGCCATGGAGCAGTTCCTGGACCAGCTGCGGGGGGCAGGCTTTGTTGTTCTGGAGAACGAGTTGACACGGATCAGCCGTCGCTCCGGTGAGAGCCCAGTTGCTATCGTAGGTCTCGATGATTCATACAGCCACCACATGGATGTCGAAGCGGGGTTCTCCGGTCTGGCAGCGGGTGAGCAGGCGATCGTGCTGGAACACTGTCCAGACGACGTGACCAGCATCGTGGCATCAGGGCATGCCTCGCTGGTCCTTACCGGTCATACGCATGGGGGCCAGGTGAGACTACCTCTGTGGGGAGACCGACTGACGGCGGCCCTGGAGGGGTCTCCCTTCGTGCGTGGCCTGTACCAGGTCAACGGCGTTCCTCTCTACGTCAGTCAGGGACTTGGTATGAGTGTCCTGCCTGTTCGGTTCCTCTGCCCCCCCCGAGGTTGCCATCTTCACGCTCAGCAGACCGTAAGAGGGCCAGTCTCGACCCAACCACCATGCAGTTCTCAGTCAACTCTTGACAACCCAACATATTGTACTATCGTAATAGTACAATAAGAGGTGATGATGGAATTCTATGTGAACCCATATGATGGCGTGCCCGTGTACCTCCAGATCATACAGCTGGTCAGGAATGGTGCAGCTCTCGGCACTCTGCGCCCGGGCGATCAGCTGCCTACCGTACGCGAACTTGCCGTCAAGCTGGCTGTCAACCCGAATACGGTCGCCAAGGCATACAGGGACCTGGAGCGCGAGGGTATGGTCGAGACCGTCAGCGGCAAGGGGACGTTTGTGCGGGAAGGCAGGATCGGCGTGGAGACAGAACGCCTGGAACACATGGTGGAAATGCTGGTCATCGAGGCTCGCAACGCTGGTCTCACGATCGACGACCTCATCGAACGGTTGGAGAAGCGCAAACAGCATTCTGCGAAAGAGCATGACCAGGGAGGGAGTTCATGAATGCGATAGAAATGGTTGACGTCAGCAAGTCGTATGAACAGGTACGGGCGCTGGAGGACATGTGTCTGACTGTTCCGACGGGCAGCATCTTTGGCCTGATGGGTCCAAATGGCGCGGGCAAGACGACCAGCATCAAGCTGATGCTCGGCTTGATGGAGCCTGCGGCTGGATCACTCACAGTTCTTGGTGCCATCCCGTCAGGAGATGGAACGGTCCTCCGGCGGCGCATCGGATTCGTACCCGAGGACTTTTCACTCTATCCACACATGACGGGCCTCGAGATCCTGGAGTTCAACGCGCGACTGTACGGCTGCTCCGTGCAGGAGAACGTGCGGAGGCTGCAGACTGTCTTCGAACTGCCGCTCGCGCGCAAGATCTCTACATATTCCAAAGGCATGCGCAAGTTGCTTGGGCTCTATATCGCTCTCTCGACGGAACCGGAATTGCTCATCCTCGACGAGCCCACCGAGGGTCTGGACCCCATGGTTCGGTCACATTTCCTGGGCGTGCTGGCAGACGAGACAGCCCGGCGCAACCTGACGGTCTTCTTTTCATCGCACATTCTGAGCGAAGTCGAGAAGATCTGTGATACGGTGGCGTTCATGCGCTCTGGTCGCACGATCCTTCAGGATTCGGTGGAATCCATCAAGGAACGGTACCGGGTCTATACGGTGCGTTTTGGGGCGGGGCACAGCCCGCGCGACGTGAAGAGTATTGCTATTCAACGGGAGCGGGCTCTCGGCCAGGATACCTGGGACGTTGAGGCGCTTGCCGACCAGGAGCAAGCCTGCACGGCGTTTGCCAATGCCGGCGGCACTGTGCT
>JAPLGK010000223.1 GCA_026390195.1 Caldisericota bacterium | reverse complement strand
TGGTAGAGGAGGAGACATGTCCAGAGTTGACGCACTTTCGGATTTCTTGACCAGGGTGAGGAATGCAAACCTGGTCTACCACGACTCTACCATTGCCCCGTATTCTGAGATGAACAGTGCACTCGCGCTGATTCTCAAGAGACAGGGTTATGTTGGTGGTGTTTCGGAGATCATCCGCGACAACCGCAAGTACTTGAAGCTCGATCTCAAGTACACAAAGACTCGTAGTCGTTACATTACCGGTCTGAAGCGTATCAGTCTTCCAGGCCGCCGCATCTATGTGAAGAAGGATGCAGTGCCGCGCGTTCTCATGGGCGCCGGTATGGCAATCATCTCCACCCCACAGGGGCTGATGACCGACGTGCAGGCTCGTAAGGAAGGGCTTGGCGGCGAGGTCATCTGCTTCGTCTGGTAAGGGGGACTGTATGTCGAGAATAGGCAAGAGACTCACTACGATTCCAGCCGGCGTCACTGTGACGGAGTCAGATCGTATGCTGACGGTCACGGGACCTCGCGGTTCCCTGACGCTCGGGGTTCCTGAGCACATTGACTATGCCGTCGAGGGAGATCAGGTCCGGTTCGTCCTTGATCCGGCTTTCCAGGAGACGCTCAATGTCATGCATGGCACGACGTCGGCGCGTTTCTCGAGCCTTGTGAAAGGCGTCACCGAGGGTTTCGTCAAGCGTCTCGAAATCGTTGGCGTTGGCTACAAGGCTGCCGTCGATGCAGGCAACCTGACTCTGCTTGTTGGGTACTCGCATCCTGTGCCCATGAAGATTCCTGAGGGCATCAAAGTCGAAGTGACCGACAACGTCAAGATCACGATGACCGGTGCCGATGCCGTGGGATTGGGGCAGTTCGCACAGAATGTTCGCAAGGTGCGTGTGCCTGACCACTACAAGGGCAAGGGCATCCGGTATGCTGGCGAAAAAGTCAGGATCAAGGCTGGCAAGAAGGCCTTGTCTGGTGCGTAGGGGGAACAATGATTAGGAGACACGATACAGAAGAAGCTCGCGAGAGGCGACATGACCGGATTCGCAAGAAGCTGGCAGGAACCGCAGAGCGACCAAGGCTTGCCGTCTTCGTCAGCCTGAAGCATGTGTATGTTCAACTTATCGATGACGACAAGGGTATTACCCTTGCTGCCGCGTCGAACCTTAAGCGCAAGACGGACGGCCAGGCAGTGGCGGCCAACAATACGGTCGCTTGTCAGATGGTTGGCACGGAGATAGCCGACAAGGCGCTCCACATGGGTGTCAAGACTGTAGCCTTTGACCGGGGTGGGCATTCCTACCATGGTCGCATCAAGGCGCTTGCCGAAGCCGCGCGCGCTGCGGGACTGGAATTCTAGGAGGAAGCTGTGGCAAGACGTTCATTTGAACCCAAGGAATACGAAGAATCGGTCATCAGTATCGACCGCGTTACCAAGGTCGTCAAAGGTGGCAAGAAGATGAAGTTCAGGGTCCTTGTCGTGGTCGGCAACAAGAAGGGCAAGGTCGGCATCGGCATCGGCAAGGCCATCGAAATCCCGTTGGCGATCCAGAAGGGAATCACGGCTGCCAAGCGCAACCTTATTACCTTCACGCTGAAGGGCACGACGCTGCCTTTCTCGACGAAGACCCGTACCGGTGCAGGCTGGGTGTATCTTCAGCCCGCTGTCACCGGTACTGGTATTGTCGCCGGCGGCGTCGTTCGCCAAATCATGGAGAAGGTCGGAGTCCAGGATGTTCTCACCAAGTCCCTCGGCAGCTCGAATTCCATTTCTCTTGCTGCGGCTACTATCGATGGACTGCGCGACATCGAGCAGATGACATTGATGCGCAACCTGCGTCGGCAGGACCGTATCAATGCGGAGCCGCGCGCTACGGAGGCTCGTCAATGAAACTCAACGAGATGGTCAGACCGGAAGGTTTCATCGACAGTCCGAAAGTCATCGGCCGCGGAGCCGGGAGCGGC
>JAPLGK010000114.1 GCA_026390195.1 Caldisericota bacterium | reverse complement strand
GCGGTAGCTCTCCGGAAGTTCCAGACCCGTTCTGTCGACCAGGTCCGCGTCACGAAAGAACGCGTCGGTCGACCCCTGGAAGGCCACTGTTCCCTCGTCAAGGACGACCACCTGCTTGCAGAACTCAGCAACCTCGTTCATGTTGTGGGACACAAGAATCACGGTGACATTGGCGGTCCGGCGCAGTGACTCCAGCTCGGTCAGGACGGCAAGCTTGGAGCCAGAGTCGAGTCCCGCGGTGGGTTCATCGAGCACGATGTACTTCTGACCCATCGCGATGACCGAGGCGATGGCCACGCGACGCTGTTCTCCACCACTCAGCTGAAAGGGAGACAACGACAGGAAGCGCTCCGGATCAAGACCGACGGTGCTCATGGCCTTGTGAACGCTTTCGTCGACCTGCTCTTTGCTGAACCCATAGTTGCGGCAGCCAAAGGCTACCTCTTCAAAGACGGTCTCGGCAAAGAACTGGTCCTCGGGATACTGGAACACGATGCCAACTCTGCGGCGGACCTTTGCAAGCACTGTCCGCTGGTTGGAAACGATCTCATCATCGACAATAACATCACCCTGTGACGAAAACAGGAGCCCGTTCAGGTGCTCAACCAGCGTCGACTTGCCCGAACCCGTCCTTCCCACGATGCCCACGAAGGCACCATCGTCGATGTGCAGGCTGATTCCTCGGAGCGCGAAGTACTCGAAGGGCTCTCCACTGTCGTAGACATAGTCAACGTTCTTCAGCTCAATTGACATGTCGCTCTCGCAAATTCTTCAGGGGTCAGACACAACGGGAAGTCCGTCCAGCGCTCTTGCATGAGGAACGAAGCTCGAGCGCTCAGCGGAAGCACCAGGCCCCCCAGCTCAACGACTGCTGGATTCGAGAAGATGGCACTCGGCGAGTCCCAGGCCGCAAGCGCTCCGTTCGCCAGTACGCCTACGCGCGACGCAACGAGCACTTCGTCCAGGAGATGAGTGACTATGACGATGCCGATTCCCAACTCATCGTTCAGGCGCAACACCGTCTGCATCACCTCGCGGCGATTGGTGGGATCCAGGAGAGAAGTTGCCTCGTCCAGGATGAGGAATGAAGGCTTCATAGCAAGCACTCCAGCGATCGCCACTTCCTGCTTCTGCCCACCGGAAAGACGATGAGGCGGGTAGTCGCGGAACTGTTCCAGGCCTAGGAGGCGCAACGCATCCCCAACGCGCCGTACCATTTCGGCATGGGGCAGCTCGAGGTTCTCGAGTCCAAAAGCGATATCATCCTCCACAGTCGTCGCCACCAGCTGGTTATCCGGATTCTGGAACACCAGGCCGACGTCAAGCCCCGGACGCACAGCCGTGACCGTTTGGATGTCACCGTCCGACAGTAGACGTACACTGCCGGACGTCGGATCCAAAAGCCCGCTGACAAGGCGGGCTAGCGTACTCTTGCCGGAACCGTTCGGACCGACAATCGCGGAGATTGAGCCATCTGGCAACTCCAGGTCTATGTCACGAAGGATCTGGACAGCCCCCGCGGAGGTCTCGATGTGATACGAGACCCTGTCGAGGCGAATCATCTACTTCTCTACAAACTCCAGGACCGCCATGTTCGCTGCGTCACCCTTCCGATACCCGGCCTTGATGATACGCAGGTAGCCACCGGGCCGCGTGATGTAGCGATCCTTGGTCAGCTTGAAGGCTTCGTCGACCGCTTCTGGCGTCAGAAGGTAGGCGTGCAGCTTGCGCCGCGTCGTCAGATCGTCGACCTTCGCAGCCGTGATGAGTTTCTCCACCAGCCGCTTCACTGACTTTGCACGAGTAACTGTTGTCTCAATGCGACCTTTCTCGATCAATGAGGTCGACAGATTGCGCAACATCATGCTGCGCAGGCCGCTGTACACGCCAAGCTTTTTCAGCTTTCTTCCATGTCTCATAGCAAGAATACTCCTCTCGTCACGTTCGCGCTTACCACCGGCTGCGCGCTAATCTTCTGGGACGCTGATGCCGACATCTCTGAGGGCTTCATCAACGCTCTTGCGACCGGCCTCTCCGAAGTGGGGGACACTCTCTCCCCGATGCTCCAGATAGTCAGCCACAGTCTCGACACCCGCCCCCTTGAGAACCTCTGCCCAGCGGCTCTTGACACCATCCACAGTCTCCAGGTCCTTTAACATAACGTTTTCGTTCGACGTCGTTCCTTCCGAAGGACTGTCCATAGAACCCTGCGTCGTCAAACACGCAAGCAACTGTTGCGCGTGACGATCCACGATGTGAAGAGCTTCTTCCAGCGCATCACGGGCTCTGGTTGTCGGAAAATGGGTAATCTCGACGATCAGGCGCTCAGAGTCAGCCTTCTGCTTGATTCTTACGGGTTCGACAGTGAAATTGGCTGTTCGTACAGGAGAGTAGATGCTGTCGAGCGCAATAGTGTCGACCGTCCCGCTCAGCAGCTCATGGTTCTCCTCGTTGCTGACATACCCTACGCCAGTGCGCAATAGCACCTGAAGATCGATGATGCTATCATCTGCGGAGAGCTCTGCGATCTTCAGCTCTGGGTTAAAGATCTTCACCAGTGAGTTCTTCTCGAAGTCCTCGGCCTTCACCACGCCCCTCCCTTGTCGCTTGAGAGAAAGGGTGGCTTCGCTGCCATCGATAATGGAGACCTGGAGGTTTCTGATGTTGAAGATGAGCTCCTGAAGATCTTCCTTGATGCCGGGCAGTGACGTGAACTCGTGAAGTGCACCGTTCACTTTGATTGCCACCGGGGCACTCCCAGGAATAGAAGACAGGAGAGCGCGGCGAAGTGCATTACCCATCGTGGTTCCATATCCATGCTGCAATGGCTCAAAGACGAACTTGCCGTATTCGGCGGTCTCTTCAGCAGATGTCAGTCTAATACCTTCAAGCCCTTCTATCATGGCAGGCTCCTACTTCGAGTAGTACTCGATGACAAGACGGGTATTGATGGGAACTCCAATCTGCTCAGCCGTCGGAATCGTGAGCACAGTGCCCTCGAACTTGTCAGGGCTGAACGAAAGCCACTGCGGAGTGGCCGGCTTGCTAGCCACGGACTCCTGCACACTGATCATGGACTTTCCGGTATCGGTCAGAGTCACAACATCTCCCACTCTGACCTGGCACGAGGGAATGTCGACGCGGTGTCCGTTGAGGAACACGTTGCCGTGGCATACCATCTGACGAGCGGACTTGCGACCAGGCTGGATCCCCATACGGAAAACAACGTTGTCGAGGCGCCGCTCCAGAAGCTCCAGCAGCTTGCCACCCGTGGGAATCGCCTTCTGGGAGTTCGCGAGAGCGAAGTAGCCCCTGAACTGGCGCTCTGCCAGACCGTAGGCAAGGCGAAGGCGTTGCTTCTCCTTGAGGTGAAGCTCGTAGTCGCTGTCTTTGCGGAACTTCTGGTCGACTCCATGCTGACCCGGCCCCATCTTGCCGCGCTCGATCGCGCACTTGCCGCTGGAGCAACGAGAGCCCTTGAGGAATAGTTTCGTATTCAGTGCACGGCACTTCCGGCACGACGCATCAATATATCTGGACATAGTCGCCTCCTATACCCTTCTGATCTTGCGCGGCCTGCACCCGTTGTGTGGGATGGGCGTAACGTCCTTGATGGACGAAACGTTGAGGCCAGCAGACTGCAGAGCACGGACAGCGATCTCACGACCCGAACCAGCGCCCTTCACGAACAC
>JAPLGK010000143.1 GCA_026390195.1 Caldisericota bacterium | reverse complement strand
CTGTGGTCCGCGACGAAGCGGACGGCTCAGGTTGTCCTGTTTGTCCTGGCGACGTCGCTCATCATCGGGATGCTCATCAATCGGGTCGGGCAGGAAGACCTGGCACGTATGTTCCTTGGTCACACGATCTTCCAGCCTGTTTTGGCTGCGCTCATAGGGCTCATTCCGAATTGTGCTGCCAGCGTGGCGATCACCGAACTGTATGTCGCCGGTACCATCAGCTTCGGCTCGACGGTAGCTGGCCTGGGGGCTGCGGGTGGGCTGGGACTCATAGTCCTCTTTCGTGAGAACCATGATACGAAGAACACTCTGAAGGTGATTGCATGGCTGCTTGGCATCAGTATGGCGGCGGGGATCCTGATACAGTCCCTGTCGGGGAAATGATCTCATGGATGTCGCGCACACGCACGGAGCGGGCGAGAGTCAGATTCGCGGACAGCTGAAGGGATTCAGGATGACCAGGGATCGTCGCATCATTCTTGAGGTTCTGGGAGAAGCCGGCATTCCACTGACGGCCGAAGACATTCTCGAACGGGCGAATGCAGCCCGGCCGGGCTTGGCGCTGTCCACGGTCTATCGCACCCTGGATGAACTCCTCAGTCGTGGGAGTGTGGAGCGGACCTTGTTGAGTAATGACGGCCGTGCATTCTTTGAGCTGACGGGACATGTTCATCGGCACTACATGGTTTGCCTTGGGTGTCATCGCATGTTGCCGACCAGAAGCTGTCCTGTAGATGATTCTGTCGACAGCGCGGCCGAAGAGCTGGGTTTTGAGGTCACCAATCACAGCCTTGTCTTGTACGGGTACTGCCGACATTGTCGTTCAGGACGACAGTCTCGGGAAGAATCAGCCAAGTAGCTCAGCGACCTCGGCCAACTGGTCGCAAATGGCAATATGCTATGGGAACTTTTCCTCGCATGCTCCACATTGGATGCAGCTGTCAGCAGAAGGGTCTTCGCTTCTCTTGGTACTGAATCCGAGTGCAGACGGCCTCCAGTCGAGCCTTCCGAATGACCTGTAGTGCATCTGGACTATCTTTTCAAAGACAATTGTTCGTGTTCCAATATATGACGGCGCGCGTTTCTGTCAAGTCGGTTCGGTCAAACGCCATCGGAGCGCGCAGACGGCTTGGTTTTCCTCGGTCGGTCCGTTGCAAACCGGGCTAAAGGGAATAGACTAAATATGGATGAAATCAGCAATTTACGGGCTTGTCAGGGCGCATCTGCCCTGCGGGGCCGGTGCAAGGAGCTGTGAATGAAGAAGAGAGTCGCCGTTGTCTTCGGTTCGCGCTCAGTGGAGCACGAGGTCTCTATCATCACCGCCGTTCAGGCGATGAATACTCTGGACGAGGAGCGGTTCGAGGTCGTCCCGCTCTACCTGTCCAAGGAGGGCGTCTGGTTTACGGGAGAAGCCCTGAAAACGATGGATGTGTTCCGTGATCTCGTCAGTCTTCCAGGCAAGGCACAGCGCGTGCAGTTGCAGCCCTTTGCCGGAAAGTCGACCTTTGTGGTGCAGGCCCCGCGCAGAGACTTCATGGGTCGTGGTAGAGATGTGGAACCGCTGGCTGTCGACGTCGGACTACTGTGCAACCATGGCACCAACGGTGAAGACGGGACGATGCAGGGCATGTTCGAACTGCTGGGGATCCCCTACACGAGTGCAGGTGTGACCG
>JAPLGK010000081.1 GCA_026390195.1 Caldisericota bacterium | reverse complement strand
GACCCGATACGTCGCCGCCCCGTCCACAGCATTCCAAACCAGCGAAGGCGTCTCGTCAGTCGATGAGGACGCATCGCCAGGTGCCGTGAGGACGGGTGCAGCAGGCGGCGGAACGGGCGTCCCACCAAAGTCGAGCGTCACCACCTGAGTCACTGGAGTCCAGCCTACCGTCGCCCCAAGCTGTTCGCCGACGAAGCGTACCGGCAGCATGGTACGTCCCTTGACGATGACTGGGACGACGAGCGCGTTTGCGGGATCGATGGCCACCGGCGTGCCATTCACGGTCGCGAGCGACCTGGCGATGACGAGTTCCAGGTTTTTTGTGCCAAGGACGACCCCGACGGCCCTGCGTGCCGCATCCCATGCTACGGTACCGCCTAGCGCCTCGACGATTGCCCGCACGGGTAGCATGGTGCGTCCCTGAATGATAATCGGGACAGCCCCGGTCGCATCGATAAAGGTGCGGACGGCATCCACCTGCATCATTGGGTCGCCCACCCGCAGGACGATGGTCTTCACTGACGCTGCTTCAGCGGGCACCAGAGGTAGAGCCCACGCACAGCTCACGACGATCCCCAGCAGTAGAACGAAGGCCACTCCTCTTCTCGCGATCATGGCTGCCACCTCAGTCGTCCACGACGATGGTGCCGTGGACCATACCCATCCAGCACGAATAGGGGATGCTGCCGAAGGCCGTGGGTGTGAAGGTGATGAGGTTTTCCCCGGGACCAATGTCGCTGGAAATGTTCAGGCTTGGGATGATGATGCGGCTCGTGCATCCGGTCACTTCGTCGCCGAACACGGCGAAAACCACGGGGACGCCCTTCTTCACGTGCAGGACGGCCGGCTCGAACCCCGAGTACTTGACATGCATTTCGATACGCTGGCTGGTCGCCGCTGTCGTGGTCGGAGGTGTCGTGGAGGGTGGCGTCGTCACGGTCGTGCCTGGCGTCACGCGGCCCGTGAACCCGAACAGGCGCGCGCCCGAGGTGAGCGTGAAGAGTGCGAACGCGATCACCAGGAGACCGGCGGCTTTCTGGAAGACGACCACTCGGTGCTGGCGCGTCCACGAGGCGGTGACCCCGGCCGTGAACAGCACGGGGAGGGTCCCGATGGCAAACAGGGCCATGATCGAAGCGCCGCGCACGAAGCTGCCCGAACCGAGCGCCATGATCTGCATGCTCTGCGTGAACCCGCAGGGGAGGAAGAACGTGAGACCCCCGAGCGCGAGCGGCATGACCGGGCTGCGAGACGTCTTCATCCTGTCGAGGCCCGCAGTCAGGTGCGCCGGCATCTTGATGCCGAGGCGAGTCAGCGAGGGAGCGAGCCCCAGGATGTTGAGCCCGAGGAGCAGCATGAACACCGCGACGGCCATGGTCAGGACCGACACGAACCGCCCTGAGAGGGATAGTTCCCCTCCGATGAGACCGAGGAAACCCCCCAGGACCGCAAAGGTGGCGATGCGACCCACATGGAAGAGGATGTTCGGGCGCACGACAGCCGATGCTGCGCTCTCGCCCGGGGCCGCCTGGTATGTTTCGGCAAACGCAATGACGATGGCCCCGACGACCGCAAGGCAGGTGCTCAGCGACGCGACGACGCCAACCAGCAGCGCTACGCCGTAGCTTGCTCCGGCGGACGTCGTCCCCAGTGCGCTCATCAGGCCCGAGCGCTGGAGCAGGGCGAAGAGTCCGATCAGGCCGCCGGCGATGAGCGCAGCGACAGCCCACTGCCACAGCGGCGTCTTCTGCTGACCTGCGGGCGCAGGACGGGATGTGGAGACGGTGTAGCCATACTTCTCGGCGCGTGCCCTGAGGGCTGCCACGCTCGGCTCACGTTTGTCATAGAGGATCTCGGCAGTCTGCGCGCCGAGGTCAACCTTGACGCCACACACGCCATCGACCTTCTTGAACTGGCTGGTGATCAGCGCCCCGCATGTATCACAATGCATGCCACCAACGTAAACCTTCGTTTTCTTCATGGCGACTCCTGTTACTCCATATACTTGTCGAGGATGAGGACAATCTCGTCGATCTTCTCCTGACCGGCACCATGCTCCACGGCGTCGGTGACGCACGTGTTCATATGCTGGCGGAGGATTGTGATGTTGGCTTTCTTGAGCAGGGCAGAGGCCGAGAGGATCTGCTTGGAGACGTCGATGCAGTAGCGGTCCTCCTCGATCATGTGGATGATGCCGTCGATCTGACCCCTGGTGGTCTTAAGCGTGTCGAGAGCCTTCCTGCTCTCACATGAACAGTGATCCATCATATCCTCCTAGACAAGGTTGTAGAACTTGAGCAGTTTCCGCGCCGTGGATTTCCGTCCCTGCGCGTCCATGACGGGCACGTCCGCCAGCACCCAGCCCTGGACGTTCGCCACGTCCACGCCCGCGTCGGCAAACGGCTGAGGGTTCAGCACAAACACCAGGTCCTTGTCGTTGGCATGCTGGTCTTGCGCCCACTCAAGCATGTTGCCGCCCCCCAGCGCCAGCCCGAAGTGCCCGAGCGCAGCGTGGTAGCCCAGCATCATGCGGTGATTGCGGATAAGGTCCTGCAGAGCCTGCACGGGTTGTGAGTCGGCGCCATCACTGAAGCTCCCAGTCCCCTTGTCATACCGCATCACAACGCGTGCGGACGCGTCGTCCCCCTCGACCCGTGCTCCCTCGGGAAGCAGGGACGGATCGAGGCCGGCGGCCAGGAAGGGGCGAGCGTCAAACGTGACGACAAGCTCGTTCGAACCAGCTGCAGTGTCACCTCCGAACGTGAGCGTCTCTCCTCCTGGGGAGGTGAGCACCCAGGCTCCAGCAGTATCGTTGCGCGCGACCAACACCTCTGGAGCGTGCAGGAGCACATCGTACGACCGGACTGCATAGACCACGACCGTATCCGGCGCCATGAATGCAACGCCGAAGACAACCGCCGCCAGCACGAGGGATACGGTGAGGACTCTTGTGACGCTCATGTGCGTTCTTCTCCCTCCGCGCAGATTACAGGTCCGTGACCGGGCCGGGGGTGTAGCCGACGTCTGTGATGGCAGCCGCGAGCGCCTCGTCGGTGACCGGAGCATTCGTGTCCACGGTCGCCGTGCCGTCTTCCAGACTCACGACGACGTCGGTGACGCCCGGGACCTCCTTCAGCGCCTCAGTGACGTGCATGACACAATGCTTGCAGACCATTCCCTGGACCTTGATGAGTCTCTTCATGTGATTCCTCCCTGTCGCATAGATATCATCTGCGGGGCTTGAAGCCGCGCAGTCTGAGTGCATTCGTCAGGACCGAGACAGACGACAGCGACATGGCCGCCGCGCCGATCATCGGGTTTAGCTTCGGGCCGCCGAACGCGTACAGCAGGCCCGCGGCAATAGGAATGCCGAGCGTGTTGTAGCCGAACGCCCAGAACAGGTTCTGCCGGATGTTGCGGATGGTTGCCTTGCTCAGCTGGATGGCTGTCGCAACGTCCATCAGATCACTCTTCATGAGGACGATGTCGGCCGACTCGATGGCGACATCCGTGCCGTTGCCGATGGCAATGCCGACGTCCGCCTGCGCAAGCGCCGGGGCGTCGTTGATGCCGTCGCCAACCATAGCGACGCGCCTGCCCGCTACCTGTAGCTTCTTCACTTCCAGGGCCTTGTCCTGAGGTAGGACCTCGGCCAGCACGTGGTCGATGCCGACCTGCCGGCCAATGGCTTCTGCTGTTCTGCGGTTGTCGCCCGTGACCATGGCGACCTCGATGCCCATGTCATGCAGTGTCCTGATGGCACGTGCACTGTTTTCCTTGACTATGTCTGCCACGGCAATGACACCGATCACCACACCGTCGCGGGCAACGAACATGGGAGTCTTGCCGTCTTCGG
>JAPLGK010000232.1 GCA_026390195.1 Caldisericota bacterium | reverse complement strand
TGCTGCGAGATTCTTTTCGACCTGTTCAATGTGATCAACCCCCGGCTCATCGACGCCAGGATCGCCTCCGCCCTCTATGCCGGTCTGGTTGCGGACACCGGATCATTCCAGTACGCCAATACCAGGGCTCTGTCTCTGGTGCACGGAGCTCAGCTCGTCGAACTGGGCGCGTCGCCCGATGAGATCTCCCGTAGCATCTACGAATCCAAGCCATACGGAAGCTTGAGACTCGTGGCTGCTTCCGTAGCAGCTTCACGCCTCATGTATGGCGGGCAGGTGGTCGTATCGTACGTGACGCGGAACATGCTTGCCGACTCGGGTGCGCTGGATGAGGACACGGAAGGCATCACGGACGAATTGCGGCGAATTGCTGGAACAAAGGCGGTCGTGCTGTTCA
Organism: Caldisericota bacterium; assembly: GCA_026390195.1. Classification (GTDB taxonomy): domain Bacteria; phylum Caldisericota; class Caldisericia; order Cryosericales; family Cryosericaceae; genus Cryosericum. The sequence continues at coordinate 3,155 of JAPLGK010000232.1, read as the reverse complement.
AAGAGGCATCAGATGGCTCGGTTAAAGTGAGCCTCCGCGGGAAGTACGGGTTCGACGTCAAGCGCATAGCAACCGCGTTTGGTGGCGGAGGTCACATGCTCGCCGCCGGCTGTACCATCAGGAATGAGCTCGGCGAAGCCGAAGTGCGCATCCTCGCCGAGCTGGACAGATACCTGGGACCTTCTAGAATTTGAAACTCTTGCTGATATCGTAGACCACGGGCAGGTGGTACATGGTATCGCCGGTGAGCATCTTGATGATGGCAAGTGCAGAAATCAGTCCTGGCAGGAACCAGAACCAGCCAGCCACGAACCTGATCAGCGGGAAGCGACCCAGAACCGAGAGAATGACTTCCAGGGCGAGTACGACGAGTCCTTGCGCCAGATGCAGGCGGAAGAACTCGTTTTTCTTATTGGCAAGAAGCGGGATGATCCAGAGGATACCCAGATAGCACAGTATTCCAAAGACAAGATCGTTGTTGACGGTCGCATTCGTCTGCTGTTCCACGGTTGTCCACCCCCACATTAGGATATCAGCATGGTAGGTTCATGCCGATGCTGTGTCAAGGGTTTCTGGCGGCCATGAGTGCTGAGGCAGGGCAGGGATTCAGATACTCCTGGATACCACATGCATGGCAACCTGTCTCACGGCATGTCGGGAGACGTTGGCCCTTTTCTGCGGACAGGTATTCCTCGCGGAGGAAGTCTGTCGAAACTCCCGCATCGATGACCTGCCAAGGCAGCTCGCTCTGCAGAGGAATACTGCGATACAGGAAGTCGGCGGGGTCGAGGCCTGAGGCGACAATGGCCTGCTGCCACACGTCGAACGCAAAAGACTCGCGCCAGGCATCGAATTTGGCCCCGTTCTTCCAGGCTGTCTCGATGACATTACTGACTCTGCGGTCGCCACGGCTGAGGAATCCCTCGAGGAAGGCGATGCGTGGATCGCCAAACTCGATATGGAGCTTGCTCTTGAAGGCCCTGAAGCCCTTGCGGAGGTGATCGATCTTGGCATCATATGACTCAGGCGTATCCTGGGCGCACCATTGAAAAGGAGTATCGGGACGAGGCACGAACGGGTTGATGCTCAGATTGATGGCCATGTCTCTGCGGAAGCCCTTGCCAAACGTGTAGATGCGGCTCACCAGGTCAACCATGGCATCGAGGTCCTGCTCCGTCTCGGTCGGAAGGCCGAACATGAAGTAGAGCTTGATGAGGTGCCAGCCCTTTCCAAAGACGGTCCGCAGCGTTTCAAAGATCGATTCTTCTGTGATGTTCTTGTTGATGACATCGCGGAGGCGTTGGCTGCCGGCTTCAATGGCAAAGGTCAACGAGCCTTCGCGTGTCTGCTTGATCTCGTCTGCCAGATAGCCGGGGAAGTTCTCCATGCGGAGTGACGGGAACGAAATGGCTACCTTGTGCTCTTCCCTGTACGCGCGCACAAGTCTGACCAGCCCGGGCAGGTCACTGTAGTCGGTACTGCTCAGAGACAGCAATCCAACTTCTTCGTAGCCGGTGTTGGCGATGAGTTGTTCGAGCTGCTTCTGGATGGATGCCAGCGATCGCTCTCGGGTGGGGCGATAGGAGATGCCGGCCTCGCAGAAGCGACAGCCTCGAACACATCCACGGAACAGTTCGATGACTCCCCGGTCATGGACGAGTTCGCGATATGGGACAATCGGGCTGACCGGGGTGAATGCATCGTCGAGGCTCTCGACAACTCGCTTGCGCACGGTCGCGGGGACTCCCGGTGAGATGGGTTCGGCGACCATGTACGGTGCACCGCCAAGGGCAGGGCGTGTCTTGTACAGAGACGGGACATAGACGCCCTCGACGTCGCGCGCCAGTGTTTCTAGCGCATCATGACGGCTTGCTCCGGCTGCACGCGACGCTGCAAGGTTCCGCACAATTTCTGGAAAGAGGTCTTCGCCATCGCCGATACCGAATGCGTCCACGAAGGCGGACATGGGTTCGGGGTTGAACGTGCAGCTGCCACCTGCAATGACGATCGGCCACTCGCTCCGGTCCTCCGACCGTACAGGGAGCCTGGCCAGGTCGAGCATGTTGAGCAGGTTTGTATAGGCGAGTTCCGTACCGAGGCTGAAGGCAACGACATCGAACGAGCCCAGCGACTGGCGACTTTCGAGAGAGAACAAGGGAACCTGGTGCTCTCTGAGCCATGCCTCGAGATCGTGGAACGGGGCAAACACGCGTTCTGCGACAACACTGTCGATGGCGTTGAGAAGGTGATAGAGGATCTGGATGCCGTGAGACGACATGCCGACCTCGTAGAGGTCCGGGTAGCTGAGCGCAACGCGAAAGCGTCCCTCGCAGACCTTGTGGACGGCATTGAGCTCGTTCCCTGCGTAGCGCGACGGGCCTTCGAAGCGTTCGAGAAAGTGCATATCCATCTTAGAACCTCAGTTCGTCGCGAGTACGGTAGACGCTGAGGACGATGGAAGCGGCCGCAACCTGCGTGAGCAGAGACGATCCACCATAGCTGATAAACGGCAGGGGGATGCCGGTGACGGGCGAAAGCCCGATGGTCATGCCCATGTTTACGGCAGCTTGCAGAAACCACATGGCTCCTATGCCCACGACGACATAGCGGGCGAAGTCGTCGGTCAGCGATCGAAAAACGAGGAACGTCGACCAGAGGAGCATGATGAAGAGAAGAACCAGCAGCGCACTGCCGGCGAACCCAAACAGCTCTCCGACGAGAGAGAAGACGAAATCGGCATACTGGACGGGCACAAACGAGAGAGGGGCCTGGGTGCTCCCTTTGATGCCACGTCCCCAGATGCCGCCGGAGCCAGTGGCTACGATGGACTGGATGACGTTATAGCCGTTACCGAGTGGGTCTTCCTGTGGATTCAGGAAGGTCTCGATCCGTGTGCGCTGATATGGCCTGAGGCTGAGCCACGCACCGCCTGCCGCAAGTGCCAGGACCAGCCCCAGAACCAGCAGCTGGCGGCCGGTGAGCCGGAAATGAACCAGCATGACGACAGGGATCCCGAGCAGCAGGCTCGCGGATCCCAGGTCCGGTTCCTTCTTGACCAGAAGAACGGATGGCACGACGGCGGCCACAACACGGAGGATTTTCAGGCCTGTGTTGAGCTTCTTCCCGGGAAGCGTCAGGATGAACGCAACGACAAG
>JAPLGK010000189.1 GCA_026390195.1 Caldisericota bacterium | reverse complement strand
GCCGTGAGATGGCGTTCCCCGATCAGGGGCGTGCGCTGCTCAAGAGGGTTGCCACTGACCTTGCCGAGTACGGCACAGTCACTCAGGAAGCCAAGATGCAGGGACGCAATATGTCAATGATGATGGAACCATCCAAAGAAGTCCTTGCCAAGATGAAAGGACCCGGAAAGGAGTAGGACATGGCTATCAAGAACAAAGTGACCAAGATCAGGACATGCAGGGGAGCCGCCAAGAGGTTCAAGATAACCGGTACCGGCAAGATACAGGCGTACGGCGCCAACCATGGCCACAAGCTTGGCAAGAAGTCCATGGCGAAGAAGAAACAGATGCTAAAGAAGCATGTTCTTCATGGCGCAGATGCTCGCAACATGAAGAGACTTGTGCCGTATCTTAAGGGTTAATGGAGGCTTACGATGTCGAGAGTTAAAGGTGGAAGCTCGATCCGCAGAAGGCACAAGAAGATACTAAGACTCAGCAAGGGCTATGTCGGCGCACGCTCTATCCGGTACAGGGCCGCACGGGAAGCTGTTCAGCAGGCTGAGCGTCATGCGTACTTCAACCGCAAGGAAAAGAAGCGTGAGTACAGAGCACTATGGATCGTGCGTATCAATGCACTGTGCCGCTCGAATGGCATCACCTACTCCCAGTTTGTGGGAAGTCTGAAGAAGGCCGGTGTGAAGCTTGACCGCAAGGTTTTGGCTGACATGGCCGTTCACGACAAGGAGACATTTGTCACCCTCGTCGCCGAGGCGAAGAAGCAGCTGACTGCCTAGTGCTTTCATGATCTCGCCATTTGGTCGAGCAGCTCTCGTTCTCGACCTCCTGCCTCTTGGCGTCAGCAAGTGGGACCTCGCAGCCCTGCTCGAGGCGCCGGATGAATTGGAGACCGCGTCACAGGAGAGGCTCGACCAACTGCTTTCTGCGGTGTCTTCGGCGCGCGGGAAGCGTCTGTCGCAGGCTGAACGGGACAGCTCTCTGGAAGAAGCCGACAACGAGGTTGCCGAGCTCAACAGTCTCGGAGGTTCTCTTGTCACGATGTTCGATGGGCCGGAGACCTATCCTGGTCGCCTCCTCGAATGCTACCGCCCCCCGCTCTTTCTTCAGATTCTGGGTGATGCGACAGTTCTCCTCAGGAACTGCATCGCCATCGTGGGAAGCCGCAAACCGACGCCTGAAGGCGTCAGAGCCGCCTCCGACCTCGCGGGACAGTTGGCGGCAGCAGGTCTCGTGGTGGTCAGCGGCCTTGCCTATGGCATTGACAAGGCAGCCCATGTGGGGTGTTTGGACGCAGGGGGCCAAACGATTGCAGTCCTGGGATCCAGCGTAGACGAGATCTACCCGACTGTTCATGGTCCAATTGCGCGGGCCATTACAGGAAGTGGGGGAGCCGTCGTTTCTGAGTTCCATCTTCATACGCAGCCGACACTCTACACATTTCCACAGCGCAATCGCGTCATTTCCGGTCTTTCGCTGGGTGTCCTCGTGGTGGAAGCTGCGAAGGAGAGCGGATCTCTGCTTACGGCCAGCTTCGCCCTGGAACAGAATCGAGAGGTCTTTGCGATTCCGGGATCCATCTACGCTCCTCAGCACGTTGGAACGAACGCGTTGATCAAGTCTGGAGCCAAACTGGTGCAGTCTGCGCAGGACGTTCTCGACGAACTCCCGGGGTTCAAGGACGTTGCCGCCCTCGAGCAACGCCCGTCGGAGGCACTATCGCAGCAGGAACAGACGATCGTCGGCTGCATTCAGACAGGGTGCACCTCCGTTGACCTGCTCTGTGAACGCCTTGCCTGCACTGCACCCCAGGTCCTCTGCGTCCTGACCAGTCTCGAACTCCGGGGCCTCCTGGTACGCCGGGGACCGGACAGCTTTGCCATCGTCCAGCCACGGTAGCATGGGCATGGACATCCGCATTGTCGGGGGTGGCCTGGCGGGCAGTGAGGCTGCGCTGACTCTGGCTCGCCTTGGTCTGTCGGTGGAGCTATGGGAAATGAGGCCTTCGCGCCAGACCGACATCCACGAAACCGACCGATTCGGAGAACTAGTCTGCAGCAATTCCCTTGGCTCTGACGCCTTGCGGGACGCGAGAGGCCTTCTCAAAGCCGAGCTTCGACTCCTCGGTTCCGCCGTCGTGCGGTGCGCCGATGCGAGCCGTCTTCCTGCAGGCAAGGCCTTCGCGGTTGACAAGGACCAGTTCAGCGGCCTGGTGACTCAGAGCATCCAGAGCAACCCGCTGATTGCCATTCGCAGGGAGGAATACAGACGGCTCGACTCCTCGGTTCCAACCATCCTTGCTACGGGCCCTCTTACCAGTCCGGATCTTCTCCGTGAGCTCCGGGAGCGCCTTGGATACGAGAATCTGTTTTTCTACGATGCCGTCGCTCCGTCCGTCTGGGCTCATTCGGTCGACCGCAACTCTTCGTTCCTGAGCTCGCGAGGGGGAGATGCCTCGGACTACCTGAACTGTCCCCTCACGAGGGAGGAGTACTACGTATTTGTCCATGCGCTTCAATCCGCTAGACGGCACCTCCCCGAGACTCCAGATGAACAGAAGTACTTTGAGGGGTGTCTGCCCGTCGAGGAAATTGCGCGAAGGAGCGATGACGCTCTCAGATTTGGTCCGATGCGCCCGGTCGGCCTCCGGGAGAGACCCGAAGACTGCTTCGCCGTCATTCAGCTTCGCAAAGAGAACCGCGAAGGAACCGTCCTTGGCCTGGTGGGATTTCAGACTTCTCTGGCCATCGCTGAGCAGCAGAGAGTGCTTGGCATGGTACCAGCCCTCCGCAGCGCTGAATTCGTGCGGTATGGTCTCATTCACCGGAATGCGTTTCTGCGCGGCCCTTCAGTGCTGTCTCAGGACCTGGAACTGGCAGCATTTCCACGCGTATGGGCAGCAGGACAGTTGTGCGGCGTCGATGGATACATGGAGTCGACCGCACTGGGATTGGTTGCGGCACTGAACGCTGCCGCATCACTTCGCGGCTTCCCGCGGCTCGTCTTTTCTGCCCAGACCATGACTGGCCTTCTGGTCGACTACGTTACGCGTGACAGAGAGGACTTCCAGCCCACGAACGCCAACTACGGGCTTCTGCCGCTCGAGCCTGGCCCCAAACAGAAGGCCGTGGACCGTGAAGCGTTCGCTGTTGCGGCTCTGGAACACATCGGGCACGTTGCCGATCAGGTTGGAGCATGGACCACACAGAAAACGAGCCTCTAGACTCAGACGCGGTCGCCGTGCCAAGGCAGGAAGTCGCGACAAGTGCGGAAGTGGTAGCTGAAGTTGACGGGTCGTATCTACGGTTGTCGAATGCGGAGTTCCGAGCCCGGATCCGAACAGCGTATCGCCGTATGGCGGCCTGTGATCTTTGTCCCAGGCGGTGCGGAGCCCATCGGCTTGCTGGAGATGCTGGCACCTGCGGCGTCGCTCTCAAGGCCAACGTCTTTGTCTGGAATCTGCACCGTGGCGAGGAACCTCCCGTCAGCGGGACACGAGGATCAGGCACGGTCTTCCTCAGCGGCTGTAACCTGAATTGCTGCTACTGCCAGAACTATCCACTGAGTCAACTGCACCATGGAACACAGATGCCGGTTGGGCGGCTCGCAGCTGGACTCCTCGAGCTGCAGGCGAAGGGAGCCCACAATATCAACTTCGTCACACCCTCCCACCAGGTACCGCAGTTGCTGGCATCAGTATTTGCTGCGCGGCAACAGGGGCTGCACATTCCCATCGTGTACAATACGAGTAGTTACGATGAGCCGTCGACGCTGGCTCTTCTGGATGGAATCGTGGACATCTACCTGGGCGACCTTCGATACACGGACGAAGACGTCGCCATGCAGCTCTCGGGAGTCCCTGACTACGTTCAGGTCGCTGAACGTGCGCTTGTCCAGATGCACGGCCAGGTTGGAGACATTAGCGTAGACGAGCAGGGCAGATATATCCCGCGAGGACTCATCGTGCGGTACCTCATTCTCCCACGCCATACCAGCATGGCTCGGGACGTCTTTGGCTTCGTTTCCCGTCGGCTCTCTCATCAGACATACGTGAGTGTCATGACCCAGTACTTTCCGGCCTACAAGGCATTCGACCGCGCACTGGGCATCTCGCGGAAACTCACCGATGCGGAGTACGACCGGGTCATGAGAACGTGGTCCCGATCAGGGCTGGTCCATGGATGGGTGCAGGACATGGGTGACGACGGGGGAGCCTGAGCGAACGCACAGCAAGAAGAGCGCAAGCCCACATCCGGCCATCACTTACCTGTGATGCTTCAGATCAGATCTTGCTGACAACCTGGCGGGTGATTCCCTTGAGGCACTCCATGACAGAGACTCCACTGTTGGCTATGCCAAGGTAGACGGTCTTCCCTTTGAGCTGCAGGTCATCGACAAGCTCACCGACCGACATGATGGCGGGCGTGTCTCGTTTGTTCAGCTGATAGATGATGGGCGTATCCGGCAACTCGTAGTCTTCGAGATTCTTGAACATATCCGCAAGGTTCTTGATGTTGTCCTCTCGCCGGTCACGATTCGAGTCCGCGACGAAGACGATGCCGTCGACAGATTTGAGGACAGACTTGCGCGTCAGCTTGTACAGTTCCTGACCCGGGACAGTATAGAGGCTAAGGCGGATCTTGAAGCCCTTGACGGTTCCCAGTTCCACTGGCAGGAAGTCGAAGAAGAGCGTCCTCTCTGTCTCGGTCGCGATGGAGGTGAACTGACCCTTCACCTTTTCCGGGATAGTCCGGAAGATCCAGCTGAGGTTAGTCGTCTTGCCACTCATTGCCGGGCCATAGTAGACGACCTTGAACGTGATCTCGGACTTGGAGAAGTCGATCAGAGACATGCGATGGATCGCATCAATTCGTTAGAAGAGGTTGTCGATCTCATCCTGGAGTCCCTTCCTGAAGTCCTGGGAAGGCTCTTGACGCGGTCCCGTGGCCATCTTCTCGAGGACCGGCTTGATCGAACCCGAGATCTTCTTGGCCCAGAACCTGATGGCGCCGATGGGCGCCTTGTTGTCGAAAATAACGGCAAGCAGGATCAAGGGGTCTACGAGGGAAATATGGATGTTGGTTTCTTTGCCCTGATGGAATGTCAGGGTAAACTCACGTTCTCCGAGGAGTTTCGCCAACTCATTCGTGGCCGAGAAGACACCGGCCGCCAAGGCCGACACAGCGATTGCCGATTCCCGCGTCACAGCGCCACTCTTAGCAAGGAGCTCGCCGCTCTTGTTGAGGAGGATGATGTCCTTCGCCTGCGAATCCACGAGGTACTGTGAGAACAGTTCGTCGATGGTTTCGATATCTTCCTTCGTGATCACCAGTGAAGACAGTTGACCTTCCATCTATACCTCCGATTTTGAGACCGTAACCATCTTCTTGTCCGCAAGACCGTTGAGAGCTGTCCATGCGCGGAAGAACCCAAACTCAGCTTCCTTCAGGATCCTATCGAACGACTCCAGCTCGCCGGCCTTCTGCAGGAGTAGAAACTCATCGGCGGTCAGCGTAACGGCCGCGTCGGAGTTATTCTCGGCTAGGCTTACCTGCAGCTCGGACGGTTCCGTCCGGATTCCTGACCGTGCGTATTCGTCAGCAAGTCCCGTTGCCTCTATGAGGAGACTCGTGTTGCTCTGGGCGATCCTTCGAGGCGGCATGATGACGCTAGATACAAAACTGAACGTACCGTCACGCTCGAGAAAAGCATCAAAGAAAGCGGGCAGCCCGCTGCTATATGGTGACTGCGCATGGATGACCTTGCCTTTCTGGAAGAAGATGGCAAAGCTACCCAGATGTCCTTCTATGTCCAACTTTCCAGTTCTTTGAGCGTTGTCCAGGGTCTGAATAAGCTGGCCAAGCGGAAAGCTCTGCAAGTCACCGCGCAATTCCATAGGATTCCTCCATTCCTTCAACTTAGCATGCTATTTGATTTCGGTGCAATTTCAAGGTATGCTGAATTTCTGACACACTCGGAGGTGAACAGTGATGAAGTCCAAGGAAATCGGGTTGAACAAGACGTCCGCCTGGAGCAGCATCGATCGCAAGGCGGCCGACAAACTGGCTGCGGAGTATATGTCGCTTATCAAGGATGCCAAGACGGAACGCGAGTTCGTCGAGGCAGCGGCGGTCATTGCCCAGGCTAGCGGCTACAGGACTGCGGACGCTCTCTCTGCCAAACCATTGCCCAAAGGCGGGAAACTGCTTTTCATCAACCGGGGCAAGAACGCTGTGATCGTGAGGTTGGGCAAGCGTCCTCTTGGCGAGGGTGTCAACATCGTAGCTGCACACGTCGACGCTCCGCGCATCGACGTCAAGCAGAACCCGCTTTTCGAGAGCACTGGGCTGGGCCTCTTCCAGACCCATTACTACGGTGGAATCAAGAAGTACCAGTGGGTGACGATCCCCCTTGCTCTGCACGGCGTGATCTACGACAAGGCAGGGAAGAAGCTTCAGTTGCGCATCGGGGAGGAAGATACGGATCCAGTGTTCAACATTTCCGACATCCTTCCCCATTTGGGGCAGGCTCAGGGAGAGAAGAAACTGAGCGAAGGCGTTTCGGGCGAAGCGCTGGACGCAATCGTCGGCCACGTGCCCGCTGATGACAAGGACGACAAGACGCCTGTTCGTACGAATGTCTTGAAGATGCTTGCCGAGCAACTCAACGTCGAAGAGCGAGCCTTCGCCGCGTCTGAACTGGAGCTCGTGCCTGCAATGAAGCCGCGGGAGGTCGGTTTTGACCGCGGACTCATCCTCGCCTACGGACACGACGATAGGATCTGTGGGTACACGGCTCTGCGCAGCCTGATGGACCAGAAGAAGGAGCCTGAGCGCACGCAGGTCGTTTTCCTCGCTGTCAAGGAAGAGATCGGCAGTGACGGCGACACCGGTATGCAGAGCGAGTTCCTTGAACTGGTCATTGAACGGCTTATCCTGGTATCTGGAGAGAAGACCACGGCCAGACAGGTC
>JAPLGK010000224.1 GCA_026390195.1 Caldisericota bacterium | reverse complement strand
CACGGACACCAGGAGCCCGGCCGCGCGGGTAGCCGTGTCGCGCACGGTGGCCATAGGCAGACCCGTCCAATGGGCAAAGTCGCTGCGGGTCGCTGGGGCAAACGTCCGGAGGTAGCGGACCAGCAGCTCCTCGAGGGACTAGATGCGCGTGCGTGGACGGAAGTGCAGGTCGGGCAGCTACGTGTCGCGGCGGGCGAAGACGGGTCGCGCGCCCTTGCTGCCGACCATGAGGAGGTCTCCCTGGTACGCTAGCCCCTTCACGTCTTCGCCCCAGCCAGACCATGGCACGTCCCGGAGTCGGGGGACAGCTGCGTGGAGCGCCGTACGGTCCAGTGGCCCCCCTGCGAGTGCACGCAGGACGTCCTGTTCGACGCGATGCCACGCGACGGTGTCCATGTCACACATGCGCAGCATCACCCGCTCGACCGCGAGGTGGCACCGTTCGCCAAATGAGCCGACCATGAGGGCCAGGTCCTCAGTCGCCAGCGCATGCAGGGTGCCGCGCAGGCACCACGTCTTGACAATCGATCGGTCGTAAGCCAGCGCGCGGTCGGTCCACGCGCGCGGGGCCGATGGGCAGCGGGCATGGATGGCAAATGGGATGGACGCGGCATACTGCGCCTGGACGGCGACCATGGCACGGACGGCTGCAAGCGGCTCGTCGAATGGCTGTGAGATGCCACCCTGTGCCAGGGCGAAACTGGCCGCTTGCTGTGCAGTGATGTGCAGTGCTGTGGGCTTCACGGGAGCGCCGGGAGCCAGGCACCACTCAGTTCATGCATGCTGCGAACGCTCACCTGTCGTGGGTATGTCATCTCTCCTCCAGTCACACGGTTGTCCTGTTAGTATACCGCATGACGCGGCAACGTCACGCCGCCGCTTGTATCGCCTCGGCATTCCTGCTAGCATGCTGGCAATACTGGTAGTGTCTGAGCGTCGAGATCGGTGCAGGGGGTGGAGTATGTGTAACCTGAGGACTGCAACACCGCGAACATGTTCCGCACGCTGGAACCTGAACTGGCGCAGGAACGTCTGTATGCTTCTGGTTCTCGTCCTGACCGCCGCCGCGGTGCCGCCTGTTGCCCACCTGGACGCCGCGTCCACTTGGGCCCGCACCTACCATGGCGATGGTGGAGCATTCGGTCAAGGAGCCCTGCGGATGCCCGGCGGCGACATCGTTGTCACGGGGACGCTTGAAGGCAGCCTGCTCGTCACACGTCTGAGCTCGGAGGGTGAGATACGCTGGAGCAACACGTACGGAATCGGTGCCAACAATGCAGAAGAGATGGTAAGGGCAATCGCGTGCACACCGAGCGGCATGCTCGTCTTTCGGGGGGAAGAGCTGGTGCGGCTCAATGACTCCGGGACTGTCCGGTGGGCGCACAACTACAAGGTCTATACGCCGTCCGACGCACTGCGTGTGACCACCTTCACCGATGCAGTGCAGCTTGCGGACGGTGGCTTTGCCGTCTGCGGGGAAACGTACAACTCTGTCGTCTTCCTGTGCCGGCTGAAGTCTGACGGTACCGTCCTCTGGACCAAGTCTTACGCACTGCAGAACAGCTTTGGAGCCCGCGTATTCGCCCTGTCCAACGGGGGGTTT
>JAPLGK010000087.1 GCA_026390195.1 Caldisericota bacterium | reverse complement strand
GCACGAGAAGTCGAAGGCCTCGCGCAGCGCTCCGTACTCTCGACCCAGGTCCCGGTAGTTGCGAATCTGCGTCTCGCTCATGACGACGCCGAAGTTGGCGCCGAGGCCGGCCACGTGCCCGGGGATGTGGCGGGCTGTCAGCAGATGGCGGATGCCGGTCTTGAACTCTTCGGTCGCAGCATAGAATGGCCGCATCTGAGACTCATCTGACAGGATCTCCAGCGTGGCAAGCCCCGCAGCGAGGACCTGGACTGCCCCATTGAACGTCCCGGAGTGGAAGACGCTTCCGCCACTCGCCAACGGCGACGTCAGCTCCAATAGCTCCTCCCGTCCCGCTACCGCTCCCACAGGGAATCCGCCCCCGATGATCTTGCCCAGTACCATGAGGTCCGGTTCGACACCAAAGACGCCGGCCGCACCCCTGGGGCCCGAGCGAAACCCCGACATGACCTCGTCGAAGATGAGGACCATCCCGAGCTCCTTGGTCAAGGCACGCAGCCCGGCCAGAAAAGCCGGCTCTGTCTGGTAGAACGCCCGGGGCGACGGCTCGACGATGACGGTGCCGACGCGGTCACGATTGGCCGTGAGCAGCGTCCTGCACGCTTCGAGGTCGTTGAACGGAAGCACCAGCGTGTTCTGGAGGATACACGCAGGAGTCCCGCGGGACCCGGCCACGGACGTCGGCCGCTCTGGATCTCCGTAGTCTGCCGCCCGCGGGGTATTGCTGAGCACGCCCTCATAATGCCACCCATGGTAGTGCCCTTCGAAACGCGCGATAGCTGACTTTTCGGTTGCGGCGCGGCCCAGCTGCAAGGCCAGGTACGTCGCCTCGGAGCCACTGTTGGTGAGACGTACCTTGCCGGCGATCGGCAGCATGGACATCAGTTTCTCGGCGTACCGGATCTCGAGTTCGTTCGGCGTGCCAAAAATCGTCGTACCCCATGTCGCAAATGACTTTGCCACAGCGCTGACAACAGCCGGATGCCCATGACCGAGGATGAGCGGCCCAAACGCGAGGCAGTAGTCGATGTACTCGTTCCCATCGACATCCCACAAGTGTGAACCTGCCGCCCGCTCCATGAACAGCGGGTAGGGGGCAAAGTACTTGACGTTGGCGACGACACCCGCCGGGAGAGTCTGCTGGGCACGCTCGCTCAGCGTTCGGGATGTCGGTGTCTTCGCTGCATAGAGCTGTTTGAATTCAGCAGAAGACTTCATCGCACAGCCTCTAGCTGTTCATCTGTTTCTCGACGGCCGCCAGAGACTCTTCCCAGATGTCCAGCATGACATCACACTGATCCTGTGTGACGCTGAGCGACGGACAAAGGCGGACCGAGTTCTCGCCACAAGGCAGCAACAGCAGGCCTCGTTCGAACGCCTCGAGGACCAGCTGAGTGCTTTCATCCTTGGCCTTGGTCTTCTTACCGTCCTTCACGAACTCGACACCGACCATGAGGCCCTTGCCGCGGACGTCGCCCATCAGCAGGTGCCGCTTCTGCATCTGGCGCAGATGCTTCATGATGTACTCGCCCTGGACGGCAGCATTCGTCATCATCCCATTCTGGATGAGCTCGATCGTCTTGAGCGCTGCAGCACAGCTCAGCGGATTTCCTCCAAAGGTCGAGCCGTGTGCACCCTGTTTCCAATCCATGACATTCTTCTTGGCGACCATGATGCCCAGGGGAAGACCTGAGGCAACACCCTTCGCGATGGCCATGATGTCAGGCTCGGTGTCCCAATGCTCGATGGCGAACATCTTACCGGTACGGCCCATGCCGCTCTGCACCTCATCGATCATCAGCAGGATGCCTCGCTCTTCGGTGAGCTGACGCAGTTTCTGGAAGTAGCCGGCCGGCGGCACGACGTACCCCCCCTCGCCCTGGATCGGCTCGACCACCATGACGGCCGTATCCGATGGTGGAGCAATACGCTCCATGACTTCTTCGATCATACCGATGCAGCGCAAATTGCATGCCTCCGGTGTGAGACCAATGGGGCACCGGTAGCAGTAGGCGTATGGCACATGAACGACGCCCTGAAGCATCGGCGAGAATCCTTCGCGATGCTTCGCCTTTGAACCTGACAGCGTGACGGCGCCGTAGGTGCGGCCGTGAAATCCGCCAAAGAACGCAAGCGCCAGCGGGCGCTTCGAGTGCCAGCGTGCAAGCTTCAGCCCGGCCTCGACGGCCTCAGCTCCGGAGTTGCCATACCAGACCATCTTCTCGGTCGGGCCAGGCGTGACTTCCTTGATCTTCTCTGCGAGCTCAATCTGAATCGGGTAGAAGAAGTCCGTGCCGGACATGTGCACCAGCTTGTCTGCCTGATCCTTGATGGCCTTGATGACTTCGGGATGACGATGGCCCGTGCTGTTGACAGCGACCCCGGCTGTAAAGTCCAGATACATGTTGCCGTCGACGTCCACGACCTCCAGGCCCTCGGCATGGTCGGTCACGAGGATATATGGGTGAACGTACGAAGGCGAGATGGCAGCGCGGTCACGCGCATACCATTCCATGCCCTTGGGTCCCGGGATCGCGGTCTTGAGGTCGACATAGTTGTTCTTGGCCATTGTCATCACTCCTTTGAACAATGCTTACGACGCTTTTCGCGCAACGTCCCCGGCGGTGTCAGGTCGTAGGCGTCCTGCGTGAATATCTTGGCGATGCCTTCCGGCGGCACCTTGCGCTTCTGTCTGTCACAGATGAGACATGGTTCCGGACAATGGCTCCTCGTGTCTTCGGGCTCGGGATAGGACACGATGACGCCCTCGTAGTTTCGAAGCACGATGCGATCTGGAGACATGGAAAGAATGTAGTTGGGACTGACCGGGATCTTGCCGCCACCGTGCGGCGCGTCGACGACGAACTGCGGCACGGAGAAACCGCTCGTGTGACCGCGCAGGAACTCCATGATCTCGATGCCCTTGTACACAGAGGTACGGAAGTGACTGAGACCGCTGGTCAGATCGCACTGGTAAATGTAGTAGGGTCTGACACGCATAGCCACGAGCTTCTGAACGAGCTCTTTCATGATATAGGGGCAATCGTTGATCCCCTTGAGGAGGACAGACTGGTTGCCAACCGGGATCCCTGCGTCGACCAGCATCGCGATAGCCTTGGACGACTCGGGCGTCACCTCGGCGGGGTGGTTGAACTGCGTGTTGAGCCACAGCGGATGGTACTTGCGCAGCATGGCGCAGAGCTTAGGTGTAATGCGCTGAGGGAGAACCACGGGCACACGCGTGCCGATGCGTATTACCTCAACGTGCTGAATCTTGTGGACCTCGCTGATGACGTACTCGAGGAACTCGTCGTCGACAAGCAGCGCGTCACCACCGGACAGGAGGACATCCCGAACCTCCTCGTGTTCACGAATGTAGCCGATTGCCGCATCGACCTCGCTCCTGGAGCGCCGTCCGTCAGTCATGCCTGCAAGACGCCTGCGCGTGCAGTGACGGCAATACATGCCACATTGGTCCGTGATGAGAAAGAGCACGCGATCGGGGTATCGATGCGTCAGGCCGTGGACGGGAGAATCGACCTCCTCGTAGAGGGGATCGTCCAGATCACTGGGCGCAGACTGCAGGTCCAGTGCCGTGGGAACGCACTGCTTGAAGATGGGATCATCCGGACTGTTCTGGTCGATGAGCATGGCGTAGTACGGGGTGATAGCCATGCGGAACCTGGAGAGTGCGCTGATAACACCAGTCTTCTGCTCATCGGTGATATGGATGACCTGGGATAGCGTTTCGACTGTCTGTATGCGGTTGGCAACCTGCCAGCGCCAATCGTCCCAGTCGTGCTGCGGCACGTTCTTCCAGAGGGGAACATCAGTGTACTTGTGACTCGACAAGGAACACCTCCTCCTCTCGATGGTGGAGATGGCGGGATTTGAACCCGCGACCTCATGGATGCAAACCATGCGCTCTCCCAACTGAGCCACATCCCCACGTATGAAGACACGAACCACGAAATGGTGGGCCTCTCTGGATTCGGACCAGAGACCTCGTCCTTATCAGGGACGCGCTCTAACCAGCTGAGCTAGAGGCCCACTTGCAGCTTCCTTTTCCAACATGCTATTCTACAGGCAATCACCCTGCTGTCAAGTCGCGGGAACGGCTCTCAGCCGTAGCGCTCTTCCTTCCATGGGTCCCCATGCATATGATACCCACGCGATTCCCAGAACCCGGGCCGATCCTCCGTCAGGAACTCGAAGCCCGACACCCACTTGGCGTCTTTCCAGGCGTAAAGTGACGGCACAAGAAGCCGAAGGGGCCCGCCGTGCGGGACAGTGAGGGGAAGCCCCTTCCATTCCCAGACCAGCATCGTGTCGTCAGCGAGCAGGGCCTCGAGGGGGAGATTCGTCGTGAACTCCGTGGTACAGTGAGCCATGACGAATCGAGCCGACGTGGACACCTCGACGTGCGCTGCCTCCAGGACATCGCGCACCAGCGCTCCACCCCACTCGGTCCCCAGCATCGACCATCCAGTAACACAATGGAAGTCGGCCGTCAGGGTCGTATGCTTCACCGCCATGAGTTGCTGCCATGTCATCTCCGTCGGCTCCAGCACCTCGCCCCAGAACCTGAACGTGACGCTGTTCACGTCCACCGACGGTACCTGCTCGGCCGTCAGGGTATAGAACGATGTCGTAACCGACTGGTTAGGAGGAACGCGTGGCCGACTTGGCCGGGGCGCAAACTCGGGGCCGTCCGGAGGCCTACGACCGAACATGTGCAAACCCCGCACGTTCAAACGCCTGCACCAGTGCAACGGTCAGAAACGCCGTTGCAGGGATCATCACGACACTCCCTGCCGCCTGGCCGGCCAATACGGGCCAGTATGGCAGCTTCATGACACCATGCAGTACCAGCGGCAACCAGCCGACATTGAGCACCAGGCGCGTGACGCTGACCCCTATCCATGTCCGCGCGGTGCGCGAGCGTGGCCATCCCAGCTTCACAAACGCCCAGGGGATGACACCATTGAGAGCCGCAATTGCTGTTATCTGCCAGATAATGAAGGGCCCAGAAGGCCAGATGACGAAACCGACCAGGTCAGCAGCAGCTCCAACCAGCAATCCGCTCACCGGGCCTGCAACGATACCGGTAAACACAATCGGGAGATGCCCGAGACCTATCCTGGCCCCGAGGCCCCCTCCGATGGGGACATTCAGCGACATGAGACGCGTCAGAACAATGCTCAGCCCAATCATGAGCCCGTCCAGTGTCAGCACTCTCAGGGCCAAGCGGGCACGATCCGGTTTTACTTCAACGGGTTCACTCACTGTTCCTCCTCCCGTGCGCCTCCAACGCGCACCAATATCCTGCAAACAGACGCACAAGGGCAGTCACGTCAAGTAACGCGCCACTGCGCCCCTCTATAGACTTTTCTGGGTTGCCTCCCTTTACGGCTATATCAATATCTCGTGCTGATTCTACCTCTTCAAGACATGAACCAATAGGAATCACTTTCCCGAGACTAGAATACTTGCTAATGTTAATGATTTTGGCCGATTCTTTTTCGAAAAGTGCTCTTTCCATTTTTCGTTTGGGCAAGCGTAAGCTTCCC
>JAPLGK010000030.1 GCA_026390195.1 Caldisericota bacterium | reverse complement strand
GTTGCTGTAGAGAACGGCGATGTTCTTGAGACCAAGTGTGCTTGCGACGTATTTCGCGAAGATCTGACCCTCATTGATGTAGTTGGGCTGAACGGCAAACACATAGTTCTTGGCCGGAATCGATATCTTGGAGACGCCGGACGCCTGGTAGACAAACGGCACCTTCTGGTCGTTCAGGTAATCCATGACGGCCAGGCAACCAGGAGTACCAAGGCCACCGACCACAGCAAACACCTTGTCCTCGGTGACGAACTTCTTGACGATGGTCACGGTCTTGGCGGGGTTGAACCCGTCATCTTCGACCTTCAGGTTGATCTTGCGACCATAGACCCCGCCCGCCTCGTTGACCATGTTGAAATATGACTGCATGCCGTGGGAAAACGGGATGCCGACGACCGCATATGGGCCGGTCTGAACTGAGAACGAGCCGATAAGAATCTGGTTCCCTGTGATTCCAGGAACCACGCCTGTCGTCTTGGACTTGATGGAGATAGTCTTCGTCTGGGAATCGTAATAGACGGACAAGCCAAAAGCCTCACTGATGAGACGCAGAGGCACCATGGTACGGCCCGCCTTGATGTACGGAGCTGCTTCGAGCAGCTGCGTGTCGGATCCAACCATGGCTTCGCTCACACCGATCGTCAGCATGACTTGGACCTCGCCAAGTTTGATCGTTACCGTGCGCCAAGCGGGATTCCAGTCCACCGTGGCGCCGTAGGTCTCTGTGATGAGACGAACAGGGACGAACGTACGCCCACTGATGATCTCAGGTGCAACTTCCGAATTGAGAGGAAGCCCATTGAGAGCATATTGTTTGAACCCAACCTGCAGCACCATGAAGAAATCCTTGGTTTCGGCGCTGGCCGGCCGCACGCCCGCAAACAACCCGACGACGAGGGCAATCGCAAGTGCTAGTGATAGTACCTTCTTCATTGTCATTCCTCCTGTTCTGTAAGAATGAGACGCCACACATTCAGCCATTCTGTCCACCGGATGCGGCCACTCTATGGGCCGTGTTCGCTCGGCCTCGTCTACCAGTCAGTTTCACCCCCTTGTGATGATCGTTGTCAGCTTTCGAATCCGCCCGCCGGGCCGCTCCTTCAAGTCCGTGCAGAACAAGTCGTATAGAACTTGTGAGCGCAGCAGGTGACACCTCGGGATCGAGATGGTCACTCCACAGAACCCACCGCAAACCCAACCAGTGACCCACGCCCATAAGAGCAAGCGCGGTGATCTCAGGATTGCCCGGCCGAATCTCGCCCGCCACCATGGCTCGCTCCAGCACAATCGTGTATGGATCGGACAGCCGCGTGTAATACCACCTGCCGAGGTCTTTGTCGACAAACTCCGCCTCGCGGACGACACGGTAAGAGTCTCTATGCTCCCGAATGAAGTTGCAGAAGGACTCAAGTGCCGCCACCTCGACGATGCGCCTATCAGCGAGGCCCCGCACCGCCTGGGCCGTGTGGCGCCGAAGGCCCTCGTTGACTTCGACGACCAACCGTGACAGCAGCTCCAGCTTGGAGTCGAAGTACAGGTAGGTCGTCCCAGGCGCAACCCCCGCAGCCCGGGCAATACTGTAGATATCGGCATTCCAGTAGCCCTGTTCACCAAAGATGTGCTCCGCGGCTGTCAACAGGTTCTTCTGGGTGCGCTCGCCTTTCGACAGGCGCACTTCGGGTTCCCGCAGAGGGGCAGCTTTGGGAAGCGGCACGAGACCTTCCGGGGCATCGCCGCGCGCGTCTATGCCATACAGTGCGAAGTCCACCAACTGCGTGCAGAACCTGTCGACCGTGAAAAGGCTTTCCCACAGAGTCTTCTTGACCGCCACGAAATACACCGATCCGAGAAGATAGTAGCCTACGTCATCGAGATCGAACTCTGCAGGCACCAGTCCACGCAGCTGGTCACGCACGATAGCCACAACCCGGGAGTAGAAATCACGGACAAAGACGTACCCATTGAACTCGGTCTCGGTGAAGACCCTGTACAGGTGCGTATCGCGCCCGACTACCTCCAGAATCGTCGAATAGAACGCTCGAAGCTTCGCTTCCAGGCCCTCTGCTCGTTCCATCCCTGCCGACAATGCCCCGGTGAAATCCTCCGAGAACGTCTCGAGAACTGCAAACAGTACTCCTTCTTTGGACTTGAAGTGCTGGTAGAAAGCTGAGTTCGAGATGCCCACGTCGCGAGCAATCATCGCCACAGATGTTTGTGAGTAGCCGTGGGTGAAGAACAGCTTCAACGCTGAGCTGACGATCTGCTCGGACGTCGAGAGTGTCGTCGAGACCGAGGATTTTCGCGACTTCACTGCTGTGATCTGTGTGCGATGCTCAACCATCACTCTCTACAGCTCCTTCTCGAGGGTTGCGGCAAACTGCTCCGGTTCGACGAGCATCGGAAGGTGCACCTGCCCTTCCAGAACGACGAGCTTGCCCCGCGCAGCCGCGACGGTTGGACGGATCCAGTCGACGGGCACGACACTGTCTCGGTCACCATGCAGAAAGGTGATCGGCATGGAAAGAGTGCCGAGCTGCGCAGACATCCGTACGCCTGCCAGTGAATCAGCCATTTCCACATAACCCTGGGGAACACACCGGACTGCATCAGCAACGAGTTCGCCCACGATGTCATCTGCAAGGCCAAACGGCTCATTGTTTTTGCGCGTCATCGCCTCGATGAGGGGGGGATTCTGCGTCAGCATCAGAAACGAGGCCCGCATCTGATCCGTCATGGGATAACCGTCCGCGGGACCGCAGCCAATCAGCACCAGCTTGGAGAACCGCGCCCCTCTCAGTGCTGCCATCAGACCGATGACGGCACCCATGGAGTGGCCCACATAGACAGCCGGTTCGAGATGCCAGTATTTCTGCCAGGCGATGAGCGCGTCGGCACAGTGCTCGACGGTTGTGGGCGGGACATTGTCCGACTTGCCGAATCCCGGGAAGTCGATGAACACGTTCTTGCGGTCGAACGGCAGCCAGGGCATCATCAGCCGCCATGAGTTGGTGGAGGCCAGATTCCCGTGTCCAAAGATGACCGTCTTGTCGCCGTCTCCCAATCGCTCGGAGTAGATCCGTCTTCCCTCAAATGGTGCGTACGCCATCTCGAACCTCCCCTACAGCCAGCGCATGGCATAGCACGCCATGGCATATCCTCCGCCAGAGGCGGTCATGACGACAACGTCGCCGCTATGGATGAGGTCCTGCTCGAGCGCGTCGTGCAGAGCCATCGGGACGCAGGCTGAACCCGTGTAGCCGAACTTCTCCATGACGGTATGCGTTTTGGTCATCGGCAGACCCAGCGTGTTCATGACCCCTTCAATGGTGTTCCTCCGGACCTGCGTGAACAACAGCATGTCGGCGTCCTGCGATGTCAGGCTGGCCTGAGCCAGTGTCTCCCGCACCAAGCGGGGCCAATGTACCGAGTTGACATCGGGGAACCTCTTGTTCTGGTTGTACTGCACTTTGTGCTCCTGGTTCGCTACTGACTCGGTTGTCGGCAGTCTGGCTGACCCCAGATAGACGCCCAGGTAGTCCCAGTAGTACCCGTCAGCGTACAGCATCGACCCGAGGTACCCGCCCGTCTCGGACTCGTCCTCGACCAGGACTGCGGCACCGGCGCCATCCGAGAACGTCGGTGCGGTGACCTTGTCTTGCCAGTTGAGGAACCGCGTCATGGCATAGGTGCCGATGACAAGTGCTTTGTGGAAATGCTGGTCTGCCATGATGTACTTGGTGGCCGTGTTGAGCGCCGTGACCCAACCGGCACATGCGACGTTTGTGTCGAATAGACCTGCGTTCTTCGCCAGCAGACGGTGCTGTACGATCGATGCAGTACACGGGGAGATGTAGTCAGGTGTATCGGTGCTGACAATGATGAGGTCCAGCTCTGAGGGCTTGACGCCTGCGTTCCTCAGCGCCTGCATCCCTGCATAGACGGCGAGATCCGATGCTTCCTCATCGTCTGCCATGATCTTCTTGACCTTGATGCCACCGGTCTGAATCTGTTGCGTCAGGTCCAGGTTCAGCATTGCACCGACCTCCTCGGTCGGCATGGAACGTGTCGGCGTGTAGACGCCGGTCCCGGCGATACGTACTGTCCTCATGTAACCGCTCCCTGCCCCAATCGACTACAGACGGAGCGCGACTGCGCCCATGGCCTGCCCTGCGCCCGATGCCACCAGTACGACCAAGTCTCCGGGCTTCACCTTGCCCTGCTTGCGAGCATCATACAATGCCATTGGGATGCACGCGGAACCGGTGTAGCCGTACCTGTCCATGATCCAGTGCGACCTTGACTCTGGGATGCCCAGAATCTCCAGCACTTTCTTGATGACCGTAAGGTTGATCTGAGTGAACAGGATCAAATTGATGGCATCCAGAGGCTCACCGACCTTGTCCATGAGGGCCTTCACCAGTCCAGGCCATGCAACCAAGTTGGGATTCTGGTCGTACTTCTTAAGGATGCGCAGCTTGTGCAACCCCTTGGCAAGAGTATCGTCGTTGATGGGATACTTGGTCCCCCCGCCAAACACGCCCAGATAGTCATGATAAGTACCGTCGGCAATGAACTTCGACGCGATGAGACTCTCGCCTGTGTTCTCGATGACAAAGGCCGCGGCACCGTCGGCGAAGAGAGACGCGGTGTACTTGTCATCCTTGTCCACATACTTGGTCATCCCGTATTCGCCGATCAGCAGCGCGTACTTGAAGTCTGGGTGAGACCTTAACCATGAGTCCACGGTCACGAGAGCAGTAACAAACGATGCACAGGAAGCAGACAGGTCGAAGATCATTGCGTTGATGGCACCAAGCTTGCCCTGGACAACAAGCGACGTCGGCGGCGAGATGTACTCATGGGTGTCGGATGCCACGACGACCATCGAAAGGTCCTTTGACGTAATCCCGGCTTCTGCCATCGCCTCCTGGGCAGCGGGAAGACAGAGATCCACCACGGATTCGTCGTCAGCAAGCCAATGACGCTCCTTCTGACCAACCGTTCCTTCGAGAAAGCCACTCAAGTCCTCGTTGAAGTATTCGCTGAAGTACGCGTTCGTCAGAACCCTGTCTGGAACTTTGACGCCCATCCCTGCAATGTGCGACATTCCCGCCTCCATCACCAAGAAGTGCCGAACAACAAAAACTGAATCACCTCTCACTGGATGCAGTATTCACGAACCTGATTCCTTGTCAATACCCCTCGGTGCCACCAGCCGCGAGCGCAGTCCAACTGCGATCCCATACGGCATCACAGCTCCTCCAACCATACATGCGCCATCCCGCAGGACCTGCTGCAACCTGACTGCCCCACTAACGCAAGAAAGGCACCGGGAAACCCGGTGCCTTGCGTCACGTGCTGTGGTTGAACTGTCAGATCTCTTCCAGCAGGCTCTGGAAGGTGTCGTGGTGCCCTTCCTCGTCCGCCAGAATCTCCGTGAAGAGGTGTGCCGTCGTGAGGTCTCCCTCCTTGGTGGCTAATGCAATGACCTCCTTGTACATCTTGACGGTTTTCTCCTCGGCCTTCACGTCCGCGGTCAGCATCTCCTTGAGTGACGACCCCACAGTGATAGGCTCAGGCTTCGTCGTAGGAATCCCTCCCAGGTAGAAGAGCCGTTCAGCAATTGCCTCAGAGTGTTTCATCTCCTCGATGCCTATCTTCTCGAACTCATCTTTGACCGCGAAGTGTTTCGTGCCTTTCCACTGCACGTGCTGCCACATGTACTGGAGCGAGACCTGCAGTTCGCCTGCAATCGCGTCGTTCAGCATGCCGAGCAGCTTCTTGGATGCCATCGTTACCCCTTTCGGCAGCTCGCCGGATGCCTTCCAACCGCCCCGGTGCCGCCTGTCAGCGGACCGCCTTTCAGGCTGTGGTCCGCTCCTGAACTCAAATACGACCAGTCTTTCGACCTGCATCATGTGATGTCAGACTATACCATACAATACGCGAGCATGTCAAGCTGAGCGGACACGCAAGAAGGGCAGAGCGCTGCCGCCCTGCCCTGAGCTGTGCAATGCAGTGAAATGCTAGTCGATAGAGAGGATGACGCCGTCCTGGACGAGGACCGAGGTCGAGCCGATCTTGTGGAACAGATTGTCTCCGACCTTGACTTCGACAGTCCCTTCAAGGGCGCCCTGGACGTAGACAGAGCCGAGCTCCAGTTTGGATACCTCGGCCTTCTTGGCCTCGAGATCGATGACCATTTGCTCCTGCTTTGCCTTCTCGTCCTGCAATTGCGCCTTGACGAGATCGTCGTACTGACCGCCCACGCCGCCACGAAGGATGACCTGCGACAGTGAGGACTTCAATCTCTCAAGGTTCTGTTTCGCCCCTGTATGCGCTCCGTCCAGCTCCTTGAGATAGCTGTCCTTAAACTGCTGGGTCACGACCGTCTTGATGAGAACGTTCTGTTTCATCCAAACGCTGGTTGCCATCGATTCTACTGCTCCTCTTCCGGGCCAGCCTCGGCCTGTTCGTCGTTCATGCTGTCGATTTGGACTGTGGCGCTCTTGCCAGTCCTGGCAGAAGCCGCTCTGATGATAGTGCGGATTGCCTGGGCGGTACGACCCTGTTTTCCGATGACTTTGCCAGTGTCCTTCTGGCCGACCTTGATCTCATAGGTCATGGTCTGCTCTCCGGCGATCTCGTTGATGACCACTTCTTCAGGGCTGTCCACGAGAGCCTTGACGATGGTCTCGACCAACTGTTTCATCGAGTGTCTCCTGATGCACGCAGAGCCGGTTTACTTCGCGGCCTTGCTCGCAACGAATCTCTGCCAGATACCGTTGTGCTTGAGGAGGTTGCGCACGGAATCAGTTGGCTGCGCGCCAAGTCCAAGCCAGTAAGCGACACGCTCTTCGCTGACCTCGATCTTCGGCTCCTTGGGTTTGGGATCATAGTAGCCGAGGGTCTCGATGACCGCGCCATTGGTCGGTTTCTTACGGTCGAGCACGACAAAACGATAGTGCGCCTGATGCTTGGTTCCAGTCCTTGCGAGTTTGATGCTTACCATGTTTCCTCCTGTTGCGTACCTGCGAGTATCAGAATCCGGGCAAGCCAAAGCCCCCGGCATGCCTGTTGCTAGCCATCTTCGCCATGCGGCTGAACAACTCGAACTGCTTGAGCATTCTGTTGATGTCACTGACATCCACTCCTGCGCCGCGAGCGACACGACGCTTACGGGACGCGTTCAGGATGGCAGGACTGCGTCTTTCGGTGTCGGTCATAGAGTCAATGATGGCCGTGAATCTCTTTGCAACGCCCTCGTCGGCAACAGCCCCCTTCGGGACCATATTGGCGGGAAGACTCTCAAGCATCTTATTTATACCACCAACTTGAGCTATTTCAAGCAGCTGATCGCGGAGGTCGTAAAGGTCGAACTTCCCCGTTTGGACTCTCTTGGCGACGCCTGCTGCCTTTGCCTTGGACTCGGCGTCATCGTACCGCTTGAGCAGTCCCTCGATATCGCCGTAGCCGACGATACGCGCCGCATGCCTCTCCGGCACAAAGTAGTCAAGGTCCTGCAAATGCTCTCCGACACCGACATACCTGATAGGTTTGCCAATGGCCTCTTTGAAGGACAATACTGCGCCACCTTGTGCGGGTGAATCGAACTTCGTAAAGATCGCCCCGGTAAGCGGGGCAACCTTGTTGAAGCTCTGTGAAAGCGGAATGGCTTTCGATCCAATCATCGAATCGAGGACAATCAGGGTTTCGTCAGGTCGGTAGAGCGCAGTAACCGTCTGCAGTTCATCCATGAGTTGGGTGTCGAAATCGTGGCGTCCTTGTGTGTCCAGAAGCTGAACATCCAGGGATTTCGCACGGGCAAAGCGATCAGCACCGCGGATCAGATCCGCCAGGCTCCCGTCGTGTTCGCCGTAGAACTCGACCCCTGCGTCAGCCGCCAGCTTCTGCAGTTGCTCGTAGGCTGCCGGCCGGCCGTAGTCTCCAGGAATGAGAAGAGGGTAGTGACCTTCCTTCTTGAGGAGAAGTGCCAGCTTGCCCAGTGTCGTCGTCTTGCCAGACCCCTGGAGGCCCACAAGCATGACCCGATACGGGATGTGTGTGATGGCGATGCCTTTGCCGCCCTGTCCTCCAAGTGCCTGCGTCAGCTGTTCATAGAGAACCTTGACCACCTGGTCACCGGGCGTGATACTCTTGAGGACCTTCTCATCCAGGCATGCCTCACGCGTCTGAGCGATGAACGACTTGACGACTCGGTAGTCGACGTCGGCGCCGAGCAGACCCAGCTTGACCTCGGCTAGCGCCGCATCGATGTCTCCCTGTGACAGCAGACCCTTGCGGCGCAGCCCATCAAAGACCCCACCGAGCGCTTTCCTTACAGATTCGAACACTCGGTATGCCTACAGCTCGTGGCTGTTGCGGTTGATCAGCTTCTCGAACAGGGTCTTCAGCTCCTCAAGGGTGCGTTGACCTTCCGTGTTGTGTGATTGTTCGCAGCACTGGTCGAGTTTGGACATGATCTTCCGGAACATGACCACGTTCTTCTTGTAGTTCGCGATAAGCTGCAATTTGCTCTCGCAGCGCCTCATGCGTCCAAGGGACCGACGGATGTGGTCATGGACGGCCTGCCGTGAAATCCGCAATTTGCGAGCGACCTCGGCGCCGGAGCAGTCCGGCTGGACGTACAGCTCCAGAACTCCGAGCTCCTTCTTGGTAAGCAGTCCCGAGTAGAACTCAAGCAACTCGCCGATCTCTTCCTTGCGCTTGATCTTCTTCTCGTGACCGGGGGTGATGTTTACCTTCTCCCTCGACTTGCTCTGCATAGTTCAGCTCCTTACCGGGATGTGACGGAATAGTTGCGTTCACCGTTGCTATTGATGCTTACTCCGATAGCAATATCATGTTCACAATATCGTCTTTGTCAAATGGTTTTATGCTCATAAGTGTTTCACCATTGCATACCAGCTTTATCGGGATGCGCAGTTCACGCGCAATGCTCACGATGCTGCCGCCTTTCGCGCCGGAGTCGACCTTGGTCAGGATGATACCCGAGATCGGGATCGCCTGACTGAAGGCGCGGGCTTGCATGAGCGCATTCTCTCCGGTCGTCGCGTCGATGACCAGCAGTGTCTCTGACAACGGCAGCCCACACTTCGTCTCAATGACCCGCACAACCTTCTGCAGCTCGAACGTAAGGTTCTTCTTGTTTTCGAGGCGACCCGCCGTGTCGATAACCACGACGTCCACCTTGTCCGCCACGGCTTTCTGAAGTCCGTTGAACACGACACTGGACGGATCCTGGCCCTCCACCGAGCGCATCACTGGGACACCGACGCGATCGGCGAGGATAGCAAGCTGGTCAACCGCTCCAGCGCGAAAGGTATCGGCGGCAACCAGCAGGACCGTGCGGTTCTCCTGCCTGAGCATATTTGCCAGCTTCGCGATCGAAGAGGTCTTGCCTGTGCCATTGACCCCCGTAACGAGGATGACGGCTGGCGAACCTGTTGTGTGCAGTGTGCTGTCCAAATCAAACACGGAGCTCAGGTTGCCACGGATGCGCTCGATGACCTGTTCTGCCGTGGGACGGCCCAGCAGTCCACCCCTTCGTACTTCCTGCAGGATAGCCATTGTCATGTCGACGTCGATGCCGGCATCGATTAGAAGCTCCTCCAGACCGTCGAAATCTGCCGCCTCGCGGCGCGCGCGTCCGCCCTGCTGCCGTACGGTCTGTGCGGCAGCTGACAACACTGACTCCTGTAGCTCGGCTCCGATCTCAGGTGCCTCGATGGGAGATTCCTCCTGCACCGACTTGTCCCCGCCGAAGAGTTGCTTGACGCGCGAAAGGAAGCTCACTGACCAGACTCCCCTTGATGCGGATGCTCGGAGACAAAAGCGTCAAGGGCCGCACAAGCAGCGTCCTCTTCGGCCTTCTTCTTGGATGACCCGCGGCCCTCGCCATACAGAACGCTGCCGATATGCACCAGCGACGTGAATACGTCCGACCCGTCCTCGCCCCGCGCGACCTCCGTATCATACGACGGCAGCAGGCGGACGCTCCGCTGCGTCTCTTCCTGCAGGGCTGTCTTGTGGTCCAGGACCGTCCCATTGTGCAGGTCGGCTATTGCCTTGTGGAACACGATGCTCACAAACTTCTCGGCCGCGTGCATGCCACTGTCAAAGTATATGGCAGCCACAAGAGCCTCGAAGCCGTCCGCAAGAATGGCAGGCTTGCGCTCGTCGCGCAACTTGTCCTCTCCCTTGCCCAGCAGCAGATACCTGTCAAGCCCCAGTTCCAGCGCACGTGCATAGATACCCTGCTCTTTGACCAGTGCGGCGCGCATCTTGGACAGATCGCCCTCCCGGGCGTCCGGAAACTCGAGGAACAACAGTTTGGCAACGATGAAGTTCACGACACCGTCGCCTACGAACTCGAGCTTCTCGTTCGACGTGTAGCTGTGGTGCTCGCTGGCGAATGAGCTGTGCGTGAGAGCGACGACCAGATACCGGAGATTCTTGAACGATACCGGGAGCGTCTTGTTGAATTCCTCGGTCCGCTCCATCACGAGGGCGCCGGTGAAGTCCTCCTTCGGAACGACGATCCGATGAATAGCAGTCCTGCGAGTCG
>JAPLGK010000131.1 GCA_026390195.1 Caldisericota bacterium | reverse complement strand
CTGCTGCGACGACCCGTCCGACCATCGAGGCGCTGGCCAGCACAGGACTGGAGACCGTGCAGTCGATGTACCGGGCGTATGGCGGGGAAAGCGCCCCTCGTCTTGAAGAACACCTCGCATCTTGGACAAAAGGATGCGAGGGACAAAAGGACTCAGGGGACGCCACCGAGGAGGTCATGAGGGTGCTTGGTGAACTGTACCGGGAGGTGACCCATGCGGATACGGACGCTTGAAGTCGAGAACTTCATGCCCTACCGCGACCCGGTCACCCTGGACTTCAGCGACATGTCGCTGTTTGCCATCGTGGGAGAAACTGGTTCGGGCAAGTCCTCCATCGTCGACGCGATCTGCTATGCCCTCTATGGGCGGATTCCACGCATCCGCACAGAAACCGGGCAGCGCGAGAACGTCATCAGCCGTGGCGCCAAGCAGTTTCGCGTCGCCCTCACGTTCGACCTTGGCGGCGCGACATACGGGATCATCCGCCAGGGAACAGCGATGAGGGAGGACGTCCAGGTCTTTAAGGATGGCGACCAACTGGGCCAGCTCCTGAAGAAGAAGGACGCTGACCGCTACATCGAAGAGACGCTGCTGCACATGAGCTTCGACGTCTTCACGCGCATCATCGTCCTGCCGCAGGGCCAGTTCGACCGCTTCCTCAAACCCGACACGCCCCGCGCGCGCAGGGACATCCTCATTTCGCTGCTGAGCCTGGACATCTACGAGCGCATCGGCAAAGCGGCCGGCGCCCATGTGGGAACGCTGATGGGCGAACTGGGAGGCTTGGACCACGACCTGTCGGGTATCGACCAGAATACCATCACCGACGAAGCCATGGGTCTCCTGGACCACATCGTCACAGACGCCGGACACCAAGTCGCGCTGCTCCAGGAACAGCTCAAGGCGTGCGAGCTGGCACTGACCATGATGGAACAGCGGGCGACAAAGGCACGGCAGCTGGCGAAGCTTCAGGGACAGCTTGCGGCCCTTCGCGCCAGGGCGGACGAGATCACCGGCAACCGCGCGCGCCTAGCCACCGGCCTCGCTCTTGCATCGCTGCAGCCGTCACTGACCAACTGGGCACGTCTGGCTACTGAGCTGAAGAAGCTGACAGACGAGCGCGACAAGGCATCTGCTGCTGTCATAGCCGCACAGAAGGCTCTCGAGACTGCGCAGGCCGTTCGTGCTGATACGTCTCTGCGCGCAGGCGAGGCCGCATTTGCCGAGAAACTGGATGAGATCTCCTCTGCGATGGGGCGCCTGAGCGACCTCCAGCCCTTTGCCGCCCGGCTGGAGGAACTCCAGCACAAGACCGATTCAGCCACGGTCAAGGTCAAGGGACTCGAACACACCATCACACAGCTGAATGAGACCATGAAGGTACTCGACGAGCGCCGGATCCAGTTTCAGGAAGCGCTCGCCAAGGCGCGCGACGGTTTCACACAAGCCGACGACGCATTCGAGCGGGCACGCTCGGACAGCGCCGCAGTCGTCGTCCAGCAGGGACTCAGGCCAGGTGACACCTGCCCGGTGTGCGGTCATGTCGTAGAAGAGCTGGTCGCTCATGCCGAACACCCGGACTTCGCTCGCCTCAAGAGGGCCCGTGATGAGGCGCGCAAGCATGTCGAACACTGCCAGGACGACCTCACCGAGCATGAGAAGAGGTCCGAGGTGGACAGAGTCAGGCTTGAGGAACTGGCCAGACAGCTGATGGTGCTGAAGACCGAAGAGGGGGACGACCGGCATGAAGCGCACGAACTGACGCTGCGCCTGCTCATGGACCCGACGGTCGCCCGCGAGGGCAACAGCAACCCCGTGACGTTCCTCCATGCACGGCTCACACAGCTGCGAGGGCAGGAGATGACCACCCGCACGGCGCAGAAGACGATCGCCCTCCAGCTCGAAGAATACCGCAAGAAGGAAGAAGGTACCCGCGCACAGCTGGCCGAGTTTCAGACGAAGGCCGCAACACTGGCGGGTCAGTACAGCCAGGCGGAAGCCCAGTATGAAACGCTGCAACGCGACCTGTTGGCGCAGGCCGGTACGCACGGCTTCGACTCCGTCGCGTCGATGAGAACGGGCGTCCTTCCTGACGACCAGCTGGCCACACTTCAGGCGTCGGTGAGACAATACGACCACGACACCGCTGCTGCTGCTGCACAAGTGGAAATGCTGGAGCAGGAGCTCGGCCCCGACCTGCCATCGGAGGCGGACCTGGAAGCAGCGCGCACCGCACGTGAGACTGCCGCCACGGACTTCGCCAGCGCACAGGAGAACCTGACAGCCGCCCGCCACAGCAAGGATGACCTCCTCGCCCGCCGCGCATTCCTGGCCGACCGCCTTGCGCGCAAGGAACAGGTGACGCGCCTGCTGTCCACCTACCAGCAGGTCGCCCGCGACTTCGGCAGCAAGGGCATGGTGGCGTTCGTCAGCAGCGGCATTCTCGAACAGCTGCTGGTAACGGCAAACGACCATCTGCGCATCCTGAGCAAGGGACGCTTCGAGCTGCTGCTCGACGAGGGCGATCAGATGATGGTGCAGGACTCCTTCAGTGCCTCGGGACCACGCGACGTCGCCACGCTGTCCGGGGGAGAAACCTTCCTCGCTTCTCTTGCACTGGCTCTGGCCGTCAAGGACCTGCTGTCGACGAGCGTCGATCTGGACAGCTTCTTCATCGACGAGGGCTTTGGAACACTCGATGAAACCACTGTCCAGGGTGTCGCCGACGTCCTGGAGTCCCTGCGCCGGGACGGATCGCTGGTCGGCATCATCACCCACCGGGCGGACCTCGTGGAGCGCTTCGAAACAGTCCTCGCGGTGACAAATCAGAGTGGTTCCGCGCACATCGCTCGTCGGGAGATGGCATGATGCCCCCGAGCCCTTTGGTCCAAGGCAAGGGGCGCTTCCGTATCCGTCCTGACTACTGGCAGAGTGTCTACACCGGTTCCACTGAGATCACACTGACTGATCAGAAACGTTCCTATGAGGTGGTGCCGACCACCGAATGCCGCGACCTTGACCACTGGGCGGCCGTGCGGGTGCCCGATGCGGCGTTCGCGGAAGTCGACACGGTCCACGTCGCGTTCGTCGACGGCGTGCGCCGCATCGATATGCATGGCATCATCGACGGCAATCCGCCATACTATGGCGTCTTCGGTTCTGTGGCAGCTGGCTGCATGCAGATGTGCGGCTCCCGCGCCCACGACGTTACCGAGGCGCTGTGCGACGAGTCAGTGCGACGCTACTTCGTGACCAACGCGCCGGACCCGGACACGAAGACGCTCAAGCTGGCAAGCGACGCGTCGTGCCCGTTCGACGTGGAGTATGAGATTCGCACTGCCGCAAGTCATGACCCGGGCGACTTCGGCCAGGAGCTCAACAACCTCATGCAGGAGCTGGAGCATGATGTGGCGCAGAAAGAGGTGGACCGCCCGGACGTGCAGGCAGTCGTGACAGACGGTCCCATTCCCTACGAACACCGCCTGGCCGCCGGCACCGGCAAGCTGGCAGGCATCATCAAGAACGTCCAGGAGGCTTACCTCCAGCGTGAGCAGTTTGCCACAGTGCTCTCACTCAAGGCCAGCGAACGCACCCCGATCTTTGAGATCCGCTACCCGGAAAGCAGCGGCAGCAGCAAGATGAGCTTCTTCCTGCGTCTTCGAGTGGTCACGCCCTTCGCCAGCCAGATGGCCAACCTGGTCCGCGTCGAGCTCCCCGTCATGGGGCTGACCGAGGCGATCCACCTAGCCAACCTCAGCTCCGCCATCGCGGTACACTACTCCAGCAACCTGTGGGGCGACACCAGGGCGCCGCAGAACCTGTATCCGGTAGGAGCACTCGAGACAGCGCTGAAGAACCGGCTTGGAGACCAGCGCTTTCTGCGCAGTGTCATCATGCGGACACTTGCCGCCGACGAAACGCCAGCACCAAAGCCAGCGCAGGCTCCTTCAGGTGAGCCATGACCCACCGCGCTGCTGTCGCCATCCGTCCAGGCAGCTCATGAGCGGCCTGGGTGCATTTCAGGAACAATACGCTATTTGTAGAAAATGGCGAACAAGACGCCAGCTACGAAAACATTGATGAACGTAATCGGTACAACCGCCTTCAAATACTCCTTCCACTCCACATCAATGCCCGCCTTGGACAGTATTGAAAGACCAATAACGTTTGCTGACGCACCAATTGGCGTGAAGTTTCCTCCCACGTCTGTGCCGAAGCTTACGATCAGTCCCATGCTCAACAACGATACGGCTCCTGCTGGTGCAAGGAGTTTCACGACGGGCACCATAGATGCTGCGAAAGGAACGTTATCAATGACGCCAGAGAGAATGCCTGACATCCAAAGAAGGATACCTTTTGTAAGAAGGGCGCTTCCATTTGAAACGTGGGCGATGGCTTTACTAATCGATCCGATGACCCCGGTCTTTTCCAGCGAACCTATGATGATGAACAGTGTGCTGAAGAACAGGAGTACTTCCCAGTCAATGGACTCCCAGATATTTGCCACCTTCTTCCCGTTGAGCACAAGTCCCAGAGAAGCCCCGATAAGTCCTGCATATGCTACCGGCATATTGATCTTTTCATGCAGTATCAGCAGGATGATCGCTACGGCGAAACTGCCCATTGATGCTACCATCATGTAATAATCCTTCACGTGCTCCCTGGGGTTCAGGTTTTTCAGGTAATCCGCATCAAACTTCTCCGACTTCCTAAACATCTTCCTGTAAAACAGGACGAAGTACAGCGTATTCAACAAGAGAATCGCCATCGAAATTGGCGCAAGGTACTTGATAAACTGGACAAGGGTGATCCCCAGGCCTGTCCCGAGGATGATGTTGGGAGGATCGCCCATGAGCGTCGCGCTGCCGCCGATATTCGCAGCGGTGATCTGCGAGAGGACAAATGGAACCGGACTCATCTTCAATTTCTTGGCGATTTGTATCGACAAGGCGCTCATAAAGAGAAGGACAGTGATGCTGTCCATAAACGCCGCAAGCAATCCCGTGAGCAGGGCAAACGCAATCAGGACATTGATGGGCACACCTTTCGTAAGCTTGAGGACTTTGACACTCAGGAAATCAAAAAACCCGCTATCTGTCAGCATTCTTACCAGAATGAACATGCCAAAGATAAGCCCAATTGCCTCCCAGTTAATTGAAGTGACAATTTCTCGTGGCTCAAGGACACCAAGGACGACAAGCAGGAAGGCTCCCACCAGGGAAACGCTTGAGCGCGGCAGGACGTTGAAAATGATGAAAGCGTATACGAGGACGAATATGACCAGCGAAGTCATCTGGGGACTCATGTGTCTACGCTATCTCCTTGAAGTCAATCGCAAACCAGCAGGAACGGCTTTGGAAGAAATGCCACCACAAGTCTAATGGTGGGATCAAGCGCTAGAGGACGGAATATGAATCTTAGCTTATAACTCTTTCTTGGTGAGCCTCTACTGCCGATGATGATGTCAGCGTTTGAGGCTTGAGACATGACAGAGGAGACTTCTTTGCCGTGCTCGGCAAAACTGAAATCAGCACCCACTTTGGAGTCTGCCAGGATTGACTCGACCCGTGTCTTGACGCTCTCTCTATTGTCGCTTAGTACAAGCACGTCTACGGGACTCTTCCACTGAGCTGCAACCTCGCCTGTTATCCGGGTCGCAAGTTCAGAATACTTGCTGCCAGAAGTGGGATGTAGAATTCTTGGGGTTGGATTGGGCTTCAAGTCCTCTCCAAGAAGCAACACGGGAATATTGGAGTGCATGATTATGGAGAATGTCGTCTTGCCCAGCTTGATTTTGTTGGCAGTCATTCCGGCATGAGTCTCCATGACAATGAGGTCAATTTCGTTGTTGCGGGCAAAGCCGCAGATCTCATCAATGGGATTCCCGACCTCGGTCTTTGTCGTGAATTGAATCGACCTCTTTTCAAGAAGATCTTCAAGCATCAACAGTGTTTGCTGGCTCAATTCGTTCATTTCCTTGTACACTGCTTTTGCATAGTAACCCGCAAACGAGCCGAGATTGATGATACTGAAGAGGTAGAAGAAAGCATCAGGAAAAAGCGTTGTAGTGTACTCAACTACATCCTTCATGACTTCAGAGTTATCAATGACTATGAGAATCTTCTTGAACATTCGACTGGCCCCCTTGCCCAAGCAATATCTGGAGTGAGCAATTCTCTTAGATTCGTGCGAATCTTAGACGTGTCTGAGCAAATTGCAAGTTCCTTGAGTCTGCTCTTCCTGGTTCCACTCTTAGCATGTTCAGGACAGCTTTTCTCGCTCGCATCCGCCCTCCTTGTCCCTTGAGGATTTTCCCTCTGCCACACGCGTTCGAGCCCGACGCGACGCCGGCGAGAAACGTCAGATTGCCGGTGGTCTCCTGCGGCGCTTCTTCACCAACCCCTCGATAGCCGCGACCAGCCCCAGAAGCACGATGAAGGAAATGACGAGAAGCCACGCCAGTGGCCTGCCACGGGATCCTTCCGTCCCATTCTGGTCTCCTGATCCGGGAGACAAGGGCAGCGTCACCTCGAGCGGCTCGGACATTGGTCCTTCGGCCTGGGCAGAAGCCAGCGCCGTCGCAGCATAGAGGTACGTCGCACCGGACTGGACCTCCTTGTCGACATATGCGCCCGTTCCGGCCTTCACCGTACCCATGCGGTGATAGACAATGCCTGTCGCAGGCTCTGCTCGCCAGAGGACGAATGACGTCGGCTGGCCACCGCCTGTGCCGGCCTCCAGCCCCAGCTGCACTCTTGCCGTGCTCACGCTATCGAGCCGCAGCACTGGCGGCGCGGGCGCCTGCCGCACTTCGAGACTGAATGTTGCACTGCCCTTGTTCCCGGTACCGTCGCTCGCCTCGACGGTCAGGACATGGCTGCCGTCCGCAAGAGGATCGACCACCGTGAGTGTCCCCTGCAGGGCAGCCACGGACCAGTCTGCCTGGATTGGGTCGCCGTCGATCGAAGCGGTGAACGTCGCCGGTACGATGCCGGCTCCCTGGTCACGGCACGCCACGACCAGTTGTGGCAGGAGTGTGGTCACGACCGACGGCGTCCCGGAGGGCAGCAGCAGCTCGAATGCTGGAGGCTGCGTGTCGGATCCGATACAGTAGCCACCCAGCTGAGTGATCTGGGCAGTCAGCTTCCTTGTCGCCTGATCGTGCGTTGCGGGAACCGGCGTCCAGCTCCGCGTCCGCAGGTCATAGTGGTAGATCCCGAGGGTCCCGGGGTCACGCACGCCGGCAGCCTCAGTAGTGTAGTTCATTGTCAGCGATGCCGGCTTCGACAGGGTGCCGTTCTCTGGCTGCAGGGTATAGATACCACCCACTGAGAAGCCTGTCCCGTCCGACGGAGCCGCAATCTGCGTCACTCGCTTCGTCGACGTGGCAGCGACGGGGATCGCCCACACACCGGGCATCGCGCCAAATGGCGAAAGCAGGATGCTGGTACCCTTCTCAAAGACAGTCGTCGCCCCGCCAAGCACTTTCCCACCGACTTTGGCCCCAGTCGACAGGATGGTGTTTCCGGCTGAGGAGAGCAGGCCCGTCGCGATGTCCCATATCTTCGACAAGATGTCTCCGACAACTTTCAGCAATTCGACCACGACGCTCGGCAGCGTGTCCACCTGAGCACTGAACAGGTTCGTCGGATACGCCTCCAGCTTGACCATGCGGCCGACCCGCAGCTCCTTGTCGACAGGAACGAACACCCCACGCTCGACCGGGTACGACTGATAGCGGCCCCAGGTAGGCTTGATGGCCAGGTCGACCTCGTTGCCGAGGATGTTGACGCCCAATCCGACCTCGATACTGGTCGGGTTCTTGTCTTGTGTGACGACGTGCTCGTATGGGATCGCGACCGACGAGACGGCATTCACCACGCCACGCAGAATCTCCCCACAGAACTCCTTGCCAATAACCAGGCGTTGATCACTCAGTGACGCGGCAGTCGGAGCTAGTGCCATGAATTGTGCGATAGCCGCTTCTGCTGCGACGCCGAGCACGGAGCGGTCTACCGTGAGCCTTGTTTCCTGCGATTCACCCCGGTCGTCGGGTGGCACGGACATGGTCACGACGAACCGCTCGAATGACGTATTCAAAGGATCTACCACGACTTCTGCCGAGACAGCGTCTGCGCTGGACCATCCAAGCACCGAATAGCCAAGCGCTTCCAGCACCGAGAAGGAGACGCTCACCTGGACGCCGGCCTTGCCGCTCAGCTCACCGGCTCCCGGATATCCCGTGACAGAGAGGAGAAACTTCTCACCAACCCCGGCTTTGCCAATGCTCACACCGCTGACGCTGTTCACGGTCGAGGCGCCGCTGGATCCTTTCTTGTCACTCTTGGCGAGTTCGAGCGCCACCCCT
>JAPLGK010000193.1 GCA_026390195.1 Caldisericota bacterium | reverse complement strand
CTCACTTCCTGCTCGCGTTCAGGGGTGATCGTCATGGCGGCGCATACCGCGTCGAACTTCTTTCCCTGCAGGGCAAGGAGAAGCCCGTCAAAAGCCCCACTGGTCAGATTGCTCGTCCTGCCCATCTTCGCTGCGATGGCTTCCATCAGTTCGACGTCAAACCCCGTGGGCTTGTTGCTTGCATCGGCGTACTCGAATGGCGCATACGTCGGGTCAGTCCCCCAGTTGAGTGTTCCACCCTGGGTCTTGCATCCTGTCAAGACCGTAACGATCATTACAGTAACAACCATCAAAACGATACTGCGGGCAAACGCTATCTTTTTCATCCTCTCTCCTCCTGCATAATTCAGACTTCTGGCAACCATCATCAAAGCGAGCGACCCCTATCGCACTGTGAAGAACAGTGCTACCTTATACTTTGTGCAATCCTTGAAGAAAGTAAAGCATGCAGGGGAGCTGGCTCATCTGGCGGTCGGAGCAGGCATCGGTCTCGTCCTGGTCGCCTGCGCTGTCTTCGCGGGAGCTCTTGTCATGCACCTCGTCAGCAGGCCACTGGGTTGGTCAGTGCTGGCAGTTGTTGGCAGCATGAGTGCACTGGGCCTGGCCGGTGTGAGCCTTGTCGCGGATCTTGCTGAGACTCATGCAAAGCGACTGCAGCACAAGGAGGAACACCGATGTCCGGGATTCTTCGCGCGTTCGACGGAAAGACCCCGACCGTAGCATCCACAGCATTTGTCGCCGACACGGCCGTCCTGATAGGAGATGTGACCGTCGAGGAGGGCGCCAGCATCTGGTATGGGGTGGTCCTCCGCGGCGATATTGCGCCCATCGTCGTGCACCGCAACGCCAACATCCAGGACAACGTGGTGGGGCATGTAGATATCGACATCCCTCTCATTGTCGGCGAGGGCGCCACTGTCGGCCACAGCGCCGTCTTGCATGGCTGCACCATCGGTCACCACTCCATGGTGGGCATGCATGCCACCGTCCTCACGGGAGCCACTGTCGGTGACGAGGCAGTGGTGGCCGCCGCAGCGCTGGTTCCTGAGAACAGAGTCGTGCCTGCCCGGTCACTCTCGATGGGTGTCCCAGCACGCACCGTACGGTCACTTGCGGACGAGGAGATACAGGAACTCCATCGTCGAGCTCAGGACTATGCCAGACTGGCAGTGATATCCATGGCGAACTCTGAACACAAACGACCCTGACATCCGGCTGAGCTGTACCTTAGTCTCCGTGTTGTCTTCATACTCCATCCACGTTTGTCCTTGCATTTTCTGGCCCTTTCCTATACTTCAGCCAACCAACGCTACAAGCCGATCAGCCGAAGAGCCCCTTGGTAACGGCCCGATGTAAGTCGCGCCGTATCTTCATACCCTAGCAACAAGGAGAGTCAGACATGAGCAAAACTCGTACATCACGGTGGGGTGCGGTCTTCACTGTCGCACTCGTTTCATGTCTTCTGGTCGTCTCAGGCTGCCGCCCTGCAGCCACTTCTTCTGACCTCGACCGCGTCAAACAGGACGGCGCCCTGACTGTCGGCAACGACACAACGTACGCCCCTTTCGAGTTCGCCGACAGTGCCAACAAGCCGACGGGTTTCGACATCGACCTCATTGCCGCCGTCGCCGAGAAGCTTGGATTGAAATCGGACATCGTGACCACCGCCTGGGATGGCATCATCCCTGCCCTCCAAACACGGAAGTTTGAGGTTCTCATTTCGTCCATGACGATCACCCCCGAACGCGAGAAGGAAGTCAATTTCTCCATTCCCTACTACCGGGCGGACATGGGCATCGTGTTTGACAGGACTCTCCATACCATAGTAACCGCTTCGGACCTCGCAGGATTGAGGGTCGGCGCTCAGGTCGGAACCACGGGCGAACAGAGTGCACGCATGATCGACGGTGTGACGGACGTTCGGTCCTACCCTGACATCCAGCTAGCGATGGCAGATCTAAAGCTGGGGCGTATCGACGCTGTCGTCAACGACTTCCCAGTCAGCGCGTTTTACGCAAAAGACTCACCGACGCTCACTGTCATCCGCACACTCAAGCTGAAAGATCTTGACCTCACCCAGTACTACGGCATAGCCATGCACCTCGAAGACAAGCAACTGAAGGCCGCTGTTGACAAGGCCCTGCAGGACCTTGTCAACGATGGCACGTACGACACCATCTACGCCAAATGGTTCGGAGGGGCACCCGACTTCCGTCCAGGAGACCAGAAGCCCTGACGCCTCCGCTGAAGCTGCCCTAAGCACAGGTCCGCCGTACCCTCCCCGGGTACGGCGGACCTGTGCCACCAAGCTGCCTCTTCACCTAGAATGCTGTAGTCACATCGATGTAGCCCTTTCGCTGAGCCTGACGACTGCCGAACGAGACCAGAACCGACCCGAGCGCAAACAGGACCGCTGCCGACAGGGTCACTCTCCCTAGCAACTGGAACGTCGACAAGTCGGAGAGAAAACCGGTGAGGACCTTCCCCGAGACTGCCCGGCGCATGAGTTCGATGAACGGACTCATGGGGACAAACTCCGCGATCCTTGCAAACACTGCTGGAAAAGCAGTTGGAGGAAACAACGCCCCGCTCAGCACGAACATCCCCCCAAAGAGCGCGTCGACGACGTCGACGTCCAGCTTAATCGTCAGGAGGAACACGGAAGCCATGGCTAACCCCAGGCCCGCAGCCACCAGGTACCCGAGGACAGCACCCGCAATGAAATAGCCCCAGCTGGGGTGAAACGGCAGACGCAACACGGGAACGAGCCAGCACAGATTAATGGCGATTCCTGCGAGCGCGATAAGATACCGTGTTGCGGCACGACCGCACAGGTACGTCCGGTACGACGTGCTCGACAGAAAGATATACTTCAGGGTCTGATAGTGCTCTCGGTCATCGTGGACACTGAACGCCATATCGAAGAACACCATGCTCAGTGAGTAGTAGAAAATGGTCCCGTACAGTGCGTACGGGAGCAGCCCCGTCTTCTGGCCGAAGACCCCGTACAGGATGATGACCGCAAGAAAGCTGCCGATCGGATATGCCGCAAGGTAGAGCAGCCACACCCACTTCTTCGTCCAGTTGCTCTCGATCTGCAGACCCACATACATGGAAGCAAGAAAACCCTTCATCACTGCCACCTGAGCGTCAGGCGCGCATCGCGCCTCGCCTTGTACTCGACAGACCGCAGTGCCCACGATGCGATGAAGGCAAACACAAGACCCAGCCCGATGAGGATGAGCAACTCCCAGCGCCAGTCCAGCACCCTCACCGTGAACGAAGGGACCAGAAGCTGTCTCAGTGCATCAAGCCCAAGTGTCGTCGGGATGAGTGCCGCGATACCAAGCAGGCCCAATCCCAGGAATCTCGCGGGAAAGTAGGTTCCCGAGAGAACGCTCGTCGGTTCCATGACGAGATCGGCGGTGCGCCATGCGTCGCGGCCGTGGTAGAGAAACAGCGACGAGAACACGATGCCCAGCCCATACATTGAAAACAGGGTCACAAGAAAGACAAGCAAGGCCAGGGGCAAGTGCAGAACCGTGAACTTCACCTTGAACACAGCGATGCCGAAGAACAGCACTGACAGAGAACGGAGCATCGTATGCATGGCGCCGCCGACAGACAGTCCGACGAGGAAGGCGGACAGTGGGGCGGGGCTCACAAGCATCAGCTCCAGGTTCCCCATTTCCTTCTCCCAGTATAACTGCGTTGCAACACCCCACAGAACGTTCAGGAAGAAAGGAGTCATGAACCCGCCCAGGACCACCAGTCCGCTGAACTCAGAACCAGTGCCAAGCGTCCGGTAGAGGTAGATGTAGGTCGCCATCGTGAAGAAACCGCCCAGGACACTTGCGACGACCCAAGTCGCCTCGCGCATCTGTCCAAAAATGCGCACGTAGGCGCGCGCGTTGAGCGTCCTAAGAAACAGGAGAAGCTGCTTCTTCATCTTCGAACCTCCTGCCTACCATCTTTAGAAACGCGTCTTCCAGAGTAGGCTCGAGTTTACGCATGTACTCGAGGGTTACCCCCTGCCCTGCCAGTGCCGTGATGAGGCGGACGATGTCACTCTCATGCATCAGATGTGCGACAAGCATTGGATTGTTCGTTACCTTGTCGGCACCCAGAACGAGATCGTTCCCCTCACCCATGAATGCGGTGATAAGGTCAAACTGCTTCCCATCGAGCCGATCGACCGTAATCTCGTAGTGCGCCCTGCTGTCAAGGTCCTGCTTAAGTTGCGATGGAGCTGCGTTCGCAAGAATAAGCCCGTGGTTGATGATAGCCACGCGCGAACAGAGTTCATCGGCCTCTGCCATGTAGTGTGTTGTCAGAATGACCGAGCGTTCCGGCTTCTCCTGAACCCAATCGCGCACGATACTGCGGATAATGACACTCGCCTCGACATCGACGCCGAGCGTCGGCTCATCGAGGAACAGCACCTTGGGGTCGGTGACGAGGCCACGCACCAGATTGACCTTCTGTCGCATGCCGGTGGACAGGCGGTTCATTTGCTGACGCCTGCTGTCCCACATTCCGACAACCTTGAGGTACTCCTCGATCCGGGCACGCGCCAACGGCGTCTCCATGCCGTAGAACTGACTGAACATCCAGAGCTGCTCCTCGACGGTGAGAATGCCGTACCCCGAGGTCTCGCCTCCGGAGATGAGGCTGATGAGCGGGCGCACATGAGTGTAGTCCTTCTCGACGTCGAAGCCAGCCACAGTAGCGCACCCGGACGTGGGAAGCAGCAACGTTGACATGATCTTGATGGTCGTGGTCTTGCCAGCGCCGTTCGGGCCCAGAAGACCAAAGATCTCGCCATACGACACGTCAAAGCTGACGCCCCGCAACGCGTGGAAAGGAGCCCTGCCCCTTTGGTTGAAGACACGAGTGAGGTTCTCTACTTGAATAGCTGTATGCATACAGTGCTACCTCCAGAACAAGTGTGGGGAAAAGCGAACTGTATGACAGGGGAGATTACTGACGGACTCTGTGAGAGTCAGTGACTGAGGAATTGACTGTCCTGCGTTTACTGTGGCGAACTCTTGGCTGCAGCTTGTCCAATCAACAGCACCCCTGTCATCAGTTGGTGCGAATCCTATTCTCTGCCATTGTCGTACCTCCAGATACACGAATGTCCGTACGCGCCCTCAAAGCGCGACTGCGAGACTATACCAGAACGTAGCTGTTTTGTCAAATGGCTGTATGTCGCGCCTTGCTGCTTGTTGCCGACAGCAAATGATGGCCGTGCTCACGCACCAGCTCTCACCCCAGCCAGTCATGACAGGCGAGGGTGATGATCCCGGTCCCGCACGGCTCATGACGAGCCAACATGAGCAGCGAGTCATCCGGTCCTCAGGGACACCACAAGCCGCCCAGTCCCTCTTCGGGAAAAGGAGGCTCTCGGCGACTATGATATCGTCAGGCTACATGAAGCG
The DNA here is from genome assembly GCA_026390195.1 of Caldisericota bacterium. Taxonomy (GTDB): domain Bacteria; phylum Caldisericota; class Caldisericia; order Cryosericales; family Cryosericaceae; genus Cryosericum. The sequence continues at coordinate 898 of JAPLGK010000193.1, read as the reverse complement.
CTCGAAACGCTCCTTGCCGGCCTTACAGACTGGACAGACCAGCGGAGGCTGGGGCCTTGCGCACAGGTATCCACAGACCCTGCAGCGCCAGACCGGAAACGCGAGCCCTGCCAAATGCACCTGCTCCATCTCCTCTGGGGGCACACTTGGCCCGCCGACTGGACGCCGGTCTGGAATCGATGTGGCGGTCTTCTTGCCATGACTGATCTCGGGCGAGACATACAGCGCGCAGTAGCAGGCACCGTATGCGTCGAGATCGGCGTCTCGATAGTCACACGGACAGACGAGGTCGACATCCCGCTCTCTCACTCCTGATGCCAGACGGCAGGGACAGGCGCGGTACCCGTAGCGAGCCTCGTTTTCCAGCAGCCCCCGAACCAGCTCCCTGGCAAAAGTGTCATCAGGATTGACACAGTATCCTGCGTCCCGTGCCTCAAGGACCAGCCTCTCCCAGACGTCAGCGACACGCTCATCCGCTATCCTGCTCATTCAGCCGCGAGCTCCCGAATCTTGTCTTCCTGGAAACCTACGACACAATCCTTGCCATCCAGGACGATGGTCGGAAACGAGCACGCTGGGTTCCATTTCAGGACCTCCTGCTTGGCCAGTTCCCTGTTTCCGCCCTCCTGGTCGTCGACATCGACGTAGTCATAGGCTACGCTCAGCTCCTGAAGCAACGCCTTGGTCTTGCGACACCAGCCGCAGGTCGTCAGCGTATAGAGGAGAACCTTGTGCTTGTTGTGGATTCCTTCGACATGCTTGGGTTCCAACATTGTTCGCTCCTTGACGTAGATAGATGCCTAAGCGTGCAACAATGATCTGAAGATCTCGACGGTCTCGCGACACTGATCGGTCGTCACATCGTGGTGCGTAACCAGTCGAACAGTGGTCGGCGTGA